>CAKKSJ010000065.1 GCA_919902965.1 Burkholderiales bacterium | reverse complement strand
CTCTGCTCGCCGCGCATGAACGGCTGCCACAGGATGAACAGGCCGAAGTGGGCGAGCATCAGCGCGCGCGCCCAGAAGTCTTCTACGCCGCGCATCGCGGTGAGGTGCAGCAACAGCAACATGGCCACGAACAAAAGCCGCCAGTAGCGGGAGAGTAGCAGCGGATAGGCGCGGGTCAGTTTGGTGGTGGCCATGATGCTTGCACTTGTTATGCTTGCAGTTTAACCTGAGAAAGGCGCGCCCGGCACCCCGCTTCGCGCCGGGCATTTGCCGCAAACGCACTATCCGTCGAAAGATCCATGCTGCGCCATATCCTGCCTATCGCCCGTTACACCCTGATCGAGGCGCTGCGCAACCGCCTGCTCATGCTGGCGCTGATCCTGGTGGCCGCGGGTCTCGCGTTCACCCAGTTCCTGCAGCAGGTGGCGATCACCGAATCGAATCCGATCCAGGCGGCGCTGCTCGCCGCTGTGCTGCGCTTCGGCGCCGTGTTCATGCTGGCGAGCTTCGTCGTCACCAGCATGGTGCGCGAATTCAACGACAAAGTGATGGAGCTGATCCTGTCGCGGCCGTTGCGGCGCAGCAGCTATTTTTTCGGCAAGCTTGTGGGCTACGCCGCGGTCGCGCTGGCACTCGCCCTGATCTTCAGCCTGCCGCTCGCGCTGTTTGCGCCAGCGGCGCGGGTTGCTTTGTGGGGACTGTCGCTCGCCTGCGAGTTGCTGCTGGTGACGGCGTTCGCGCTGTTCTGCGTGCTTACGCTGACGCAGGTGATGTCGGCGCTTGCGGCCGTCACCGGCTTCTATCTGCTCTCGCGCTCGATCAGCGCGCTGCAGATCATGGCCGCCAACCCCTTGTCGGACAGCCTCAGCCTGGGCCAGAAACTCGTCGATTTGCTTATCGACGCGATCGCCTTCCTGCTCCCCGGCCTGGAGCGCATGACCCAGACCGGCTGGCTGATCTACGCCGCACCGACAACGGCGGAAATCGCGCAGCTGCTGGCGCAAACTGCGGTGTACCTGCTGCTGGTGTGCGGCGCAGCGCTGTTCGACCTGCAGCGAAAAAACTTCTGATGCGCGACGAACGCCCGCTGAGCCATGTTTCCGCGCCGGTGCTGGCCCTGCTTGCCGCGGGCCTGGCCTTGCAGATCGGCCTGCATGCCGCGCTGCCCGCGCCCCAGGCGAGGGCGCCGGACCTGATGCCCGCGCCCGCAAGTTCATTGCTGCGCCTGGCCAGCTTCGGCGAGCCGATCGCGCTGGCCAAAATCCTGATGCTGCAACTGCAGGCTTTCGATTACCAGTCCGGCAGCAGAGTGCCCTATAAGGACCTGGATTACGCCCGCGTCGAGGTCTGGCTAGCGCGTATCCTGGAACTGGATCCCCTGGGGCAATACCCGCTGCTTGCGGCGAGCCGCCTGTACGCCGAGGTTCCGGATGAAGCGCGCCAACGCCGCATGCTCGATTTCGTCTACCACCAATACCTGCTCGACCCCAACCGGCGCTGGCCCTGGCTCGCGCACGCCGCTTTCCTCGCCAAGCACCGGTTACAGGACATGAATCTGGCGCTCAAATATGCGGCGGCTTTGCGCGAATACACCACGGCCAAGGACGTGCCGGCCTGGGCGAAGACCATGGAAATTTTCATCCGCGAGAACCTGAATGAACTGGAAACCGCGCGGCTGATGATAGGTGGCCTACTCGACAGCGGCAGGATCACCGACCCCGCTGAACTGAAGTTCCTGGATGGCCGTCTGCGGGAAATAGAGGAACGCCTGAAGCAGGCAGCGAAAAAGGATAAGGGCTAAGGTAATTTGTCAGAATATCGACATATCTGTCTGTATTCCGACAATTCCTGGCCGGGATAGGCCCCAATCTGTGGAATATTTTACTTAAAACCGGGCATGGATATTGCTAATACCTCCCCACCACTAATGTTCTCCAATGGGGGAGATGATATGAAAGCAAGACAAAGCGGCTTTACCCTGGTCGAGATCGCCATTGTGCTGGTGATCATCGGCCTGCTACTGGGCGGCATCTTGAAAGGCCAGGAAATGATCACCCAGGCCAAGATCAAGAACGTGGTCAACGACTTCAACGGCATTACCGCGGCGGTCAATTCCTACCAGGACCGTTATCGTGCCCTGCCGGGCGATGACCTGAACGCGAACTCCCGCTGGGGCGCGATTAACGGCGACGGCAACGGCCAGTTGTGTACCGGTGCCTGCGCGGCCACCCCGGTCTCACCCAATCTATACAACAACTCCGTCGCGACCACCGTCGCCGCGCCCGAGGTCAACCTGTTCTGGTGGCACTTGCGGCTGGCCGGTTTCGTAGGCGGCACGACCGCAGCCGGCGCGGGCGCGTCGGCATCGCAGCCGGCCAACGCCGCGAACGGCATCATGGGCGTGCAGACGGGCGGCATGGGCTATACGTCCAATATCGTCTGCTCGAGCAACCTGCCGGACAAAATCGCGATTGCGGTGGACACGCAGATGGACGACTCCACGTCTACTACAGGACAGGTAAGGGGATTGCTGCAGACCGGCCCGAATCCGGCGACCTCAGCAACAGCGCCCACGGTGGCTTATGCGGAAACCGGCACCAACCAGTATCTGCTTTGCAAGAACATGTAATAGCGTTGCCGCTCAAGTTGAAAAGCCCGCTTCGGCGGGCTTTTTCTTTTCCACCGATCCAATATCTCCAGCTACACTCCATCATCATCGGCAAACACGAATTCATAATTCGCGCCAGGAGGATTCGGTGTGCAAGCCGACATGAGCAGGAACGCGCGATCTGACTCTGTGAGCCTGCTGCTCGCCGGCGGTCTGAGCATACTGCCGTTTCTGCTGCCTTACCCCCAGCTTTTCCAGGCCGAATGGCTGGCCGCGGCGCTAGGCGTCACCGCCGCGCTCGCTGCGCTGAGCGCACGCGGCACCAAGCTCGTAGCGCTGCCGGGTCCGGCGCTTTGGCTGGGCGCGTTCGCGCTGTTTCTCCTTGCACTAGCGCTCCTCGGCAAGCCGGTATATCTGCAACTGCCTCTGCTCGGGGCGCTTTACGTGCTGTACGCAGCGCTACTCCTTTGGCTAGGCTCGCAATTGGCGGCTACCGCCGGCATGGGGCGCGCGGCGGGTGTGCTTGCGGCATGCCTGCTCGCAGGTGCACTCGCCAACGCAGCGGCAGGCGCGATTCAGTTCTACGGCCGCCCCGCTCTGCTCGAGGATATTGTCGCCGAACTGCATCACGATCCACTGCACAACGGCGCCTACGGCAATATCGCGCAGCCCAATCTGTATGCCAACTATCTCGCGCTCGGCGCGACTGCGCTGCTCTTCCTTTGGCAGCGCGCCGGTCTGCGTACGGCTTACGCGCTCGCGGCTGCGCTATTGCTGGCCTGGGCCTGCGCGCTGTCCGGCTCGCGCGGCGCGCTGCTGTACGCGCTGTGGTTCGCCCTGCTCGGCTGGCTGGCCGGGCGGATGCAAGCAGGCGTCGAATCGCGGCAACTGAAGTTCGCGGCCTATGGTCTGGCGGTAATGATGCTGGCGGCGCAACTGCTAGTCCCCTGGCTGAACCAGTCGTTCGATCTCGGCCCGCCGAATCATGGCGCGCTCCATCGCCTGGTGGAGATGTCGGGCGAACACGGCGAACCGCGCTGGCAGCTTTGGTCCCTGGCCTGGCGCATTTTCGCCGCCGCGCCGATGGCAGGCGCCGGCGTAGGCGAATTTGCCGGCGCCGCATTCGAGTCGGGGCTACCGCCGGACTTGAGGCAATTTGACAACGTGGTCTGGACTACGCCCCACAACTTGCCGCTGCAGCTTCTGGCGGAAACCGGCGCTGTTGGCGCTGCATTGGCACTCGGGAGTCTGTGTACCTGGTGGTGGCGGGCCGGGCGGCGCTATTTCGCTAAGCCGCAGCCCGCGCTGTGGTGGATCATCGCCGCCGTGGGCATAGAATCGATTCATTCGATGTTCGAATTCCCACTGTGGAGCACCCATTTCCTCGGCCTCACCGCGCTTCTGGCGGGGCTGGCTGCGACGCAGCGCTCGGGTTCGCGCGCTGCAGCGCGTTTCACGCGCACCGCGGTGGCAGGAACATGCATCGCGCTGGCGCTGACTATGGTGATATTGCTCAGGGACTATGTGCGCTTGAACGCGACACGCAGTATCGAAACCCCCTTGACTGTTGCCGGCGCCGCCGCTGCCGCGCGTGACGCCGCGCTTATGCGTGCCCTCGCGCAGGGTCCGCTCGCGCCCGCGGCAGAGTATTGGATCTTGCTGGGCGCCCCCCTGGATCGGCGCGATATTTCCGAACAACTCAAAATGAGCGAACGCGCCGCGCGCTACTTTCCGTCCAATGCCCTCATCGTGCGCAGGGTCGTATTTCTCGCTTTTGCCGGCCAGTCAGCCGAGGCGCGCCGCCTGCTCGCCCAGGCCATGCACACTTCGCCGCAGCGATGCCAGGAAACCGTCGGCATACTTGCACAGGCACTCGCCGCGGATCCGGCTGCGATAACGCCGCTGCTGGTCTTGGCCAAAGATGCGGGCGGGCCGGGCTGCACCTGATTGGATACGACAGATTGCGGCTGCCACGAAAACCCGGAATTCAATTGCCTCTATTTCGTCCCCCGCAGCAAGCGTATCCCCGCCGCTTCGAGCGCGTCGAGTTCGCCCAGCACTACCACGTCACCGGCCTCGAAGCGGGATTCGGGAGCCGGCTGACCCACACAGATGCAGCACCACCAGAGAACGAGGGATAACCGCACGCCATCTCGCGCTTTTGCATTGGCCAAGGTTGGCCGCGGCCGGTTTGCTGTGAATTAGGACCAAACCGGTCGGCAGGTCCAGTCCGCGGGCAGCAAACGACGAGGCAAATCATCCTGCGAGATATACGCAAGTTGCGTATAATTAACCGATGAAAGCCTTATTCATCGAGTTGCCCGCCTTTGCTCGCCACCGCGCGGACTATTTGGACGATGAGGGATTCCGGGCCTTGCAGAGCACCTTGCTGGAGAACCCGGAAGCAGGCGACGTGATTGAGGGCACGGGTGGACTGCGCAAGGTGCGCCACGCAGATGTACGGCGCGGTAAGGGCAAACGCGGCGGCATTCGCGTTATCTACTTCTGGTGGAGCGCGGGGGATCAGTTCTGGCTCTACACGCTCTACGACAAGGACACGATCGACGATTTGAGCGCCAAGGAACGCGCCGCATTGAAGGACATGTTGAAACGGGAACTGAGCGCAAGGAGAAAGGCATGAAACGCAATGTATTTTCTGAGCTGACCGAGGGTTTCGATGCGCTCAAGGCCGAGCGCGAGGGCAAGATCACCCTGCGCACTCATGCGGTCAAAAGAAAGCCGGCAGCCGCAGTGACCGCGAAGGAACTCGTGAGCATCCGGCAGAGCTTGAAATTGTCGCGGGCAGTGTTCGCGCGCTACCTGCGCGCCAACGAGCGCACGCTGGAAAATTGGGAGCAAGGCCGCGCCAAGCCGAACGCCCAGGCAGCGCTGCTGATCCGCCTCGTCGCGCGTTACCCGGATACGGTCAAGCGCCTGGCCGCGGTATGACGATTCAAATGCAAGCACCGCTGAACCCCGGCGCGTCTGCGGCGCACCCGCGTCACCTCGGCGACCAGCGCCGCGAGATGCTGCTCGGCCAGCCTCGGCCTAAGGCAAGGATTGACGATCTCGCATCATTAGGACATCTTCAAGATATCCAATGGGAACAAGGAATCGCTATGAGCGCCCGCAAGCACAACAACCAGATCGCTTTTCGCTACCGCGCCACGGACAGCGCAACCGGCGTAAGCCGCGAGACCGCAAAACGCCTGGCCGCCCAACTGGGCGTAGATGAAACCCAGGCTATCCACCAGGCATTGCACGAACTCGCGGTCAGGGTCTTGCCCCAGTACGAGCAGGATGATGGCCCCCTGACCGCAGCCCAGGTGCGCCAGATCAAGAAACTCGCCCCGCAAGGCAGCAAACGCTCGGCCCGATCGAGCCTGATCGAAACGGAAGCTGCATAAGTGACCGGCTGCCGGGCCGCAATAGAACCGCAGTTGGCGTTGAGCCGGAATTCAATCAGGCGGGACCGCGACCACGCGAATCCTGCTGCCCAATCCGCCTTGCTGGATCCGGTCGCAATGCAGACAATGCAGGCATTGCAATCACCCGGGGTGAATTCATGGCCAATCTGACGATCCGCAATCTTGACGATGAACTCAAGAGCCTGCTGCGCCAGCAAGCGGCCCGCCACGGTTGCTCCATGGAGCAGGAGGCGCGCGACATCCTGCGCCGGGCGGTACAGGCGCAGCCCGCCGGCACCGGTTTCGCGCAACGGGTTCATCAGCGTTTCGCCGGCCTCAAGGCGGAAGACCTGCCGATTCCGAAGCGCCGCGCGGCACGCTTGTCCGCCGTGCCGAAAGATTGAGCACTTCGGAATCCCGGTCGCTTGAGCGGTATGACGATTCGAATACAAGCACAGGTGAATGTCCGGGAGTCGAGCAGACTGAAACCTGCGTGGAAAAACTCATTGCATTCGTGAGACTAAAGTCGCCATATTTCGCCCGTTATCGTCGCAGATTCTGCGAAAGTCAGCGCTGATTCGTGTGTCCTCGGCGCAGGTGTTCCAAAAATAAACCGCGGCTACGGCGGCCTCAATCCATATAGGCGCCTCGGCCGGCAATGGAAGGTCGGGTGAAAATTCCCTGTTCGGCAGTTCTCCACCGCGCATCGGCGCATACGCCATTGGCAACATGTCGTATGCAGGAGCGAGCGCCAGGCCCGGACGGAACGCAAGATTGCCGTCATGCATATCGGTATTTCCGATAAGCTTCCCAAACCACCAAATCAGAGCGACCGTGTCTGATTCGGAGAGCCAGCCTGCCGCTTGAAGCACGCGCACCGCATTTGGCCAATTGCCGCCAGCGCTGCCAATCAAGGCTGCGTTAAGGCTGCCGAGCGTGCAAACGGGCGAGCGGCCGAAATCGCCGTGGCGGTCGAAGCGCACGACCTCTAGAAATGTTCTCCCGCCATACTGATAAATTGCGGATTCGGCAGACGGCACTTGCAATACCCGAGGCATGGTCAGGGAAGCAAGATGCTCGCAAACCAGCAGGTCCGACCACCGGCGTACCGCAGCGGAGTCATCCACTCCGGAAAATTTGACGATGACATCGATTTTTTTTCCACTGAGGTGACGGCTGGCTGTGAACTTTGGAAATTCGCCGCCGGCAGATGAACCGGCGTCGCCATGCCTCATAGCCGCTTCAGCTGACTGAAGGTAGCTTGCTTCAACCGCAGATTCCGCAAGGAAGCGGTCTGCGCCGATCCGGCGATAATCGAGAAAGCGACGATAGGCTGCCTCCCCGAGAATCAGGTCACCTGCTTGGTCATAGCCTGTCGTCGCCAAGACGTGGACGATATCGTCATCCGGCCAGTCGTCAGGCTTATCCGAGACCCCCAGGTCGAGGGCGCGAGCGTGGGCGAAGTTCCGCCCGAGAAATCCCTGCGGGCGCATGTCGAGCAGGGTGTAGGGCAAACCGTGAAACCAGCCGTCCGACATACCTCTGTCCAGCGGCCAGGGAAAGGTTTCCCGGAATGACAGGAGGGAGCCTTCGGGATAAGTTAACGACAGCTCCCCGATTTCGTGTCCCTGCCCGTGTTCATCAATGCGATGGAGCGGAATGGGTGCGGCGCTCCCTCGAAGCGGCCGGCGCAAGGCATACCGGGTACGGCGTGATTCTCCGCCGGTAATCACGGCATCCCCGAGCGTCTTCAGCGCGCGCGTCAGCGTGGCTCGGCTGATGCCCTTGAGTCGCGCGCACAGTTCCGCGCTTCCCGCTCGAGGGTGCTGCCGCAGTATCCGGATCAGGTCATCGGCTCTGAGTTTGGTCACGGCAGGCTCGAATAATGCAACATAATATGCAACCAAATATACTAGTAAACATACGTATAGTCAATTAGTTAAATATACATACCGCCGTTAAACTGCAACGTACTTCACGATAGAACATGCGGACAAGTAACGCCAAATCCCCATTTGGATCCGCCGCCGGGTAAGACCTTTGTTGGAAAAAATCGTCGGTAAGAAAAGGGGTCCGCTTTCCCTCGCGGGGCGCAGGTCTCAATCAAATCGTCAACACGGTAACTTGATTAACGCCTGCCCACGAGAGGCGGGTTCTTTATTTCGTCCCCTGCAGCAGGCGTATCTCCGCCGCTTCGAGCGCGTCGAGTTCGCCCAGCACCACCAACACATCGCCGGCCTCAAAGCGGGTTTCGGGAGCCGGCTCGCTGGCGCGGATGCCGCGCCTGCGCACCCGCGTCACGCTGGCGGCGAGCGCGGCCAAGTCCAGTTCGGCCAGGGTTTTTCCCACGGCGTAAGCACCCTCCGTAAGCGTGATCGAATGCAGGCGCGGCTGCCGGTGCTCGGCCACATCTGCCGCGGCGTCGCCTTCGCCGTGAAAAAAGCCGCGCAGCAGGCTGTAGCGGTTCTCGCGCACCGCGCGCACGCTGCGCACCACCCGCGTGAGCGGCACCCCCATCAGCACCAGCGCATGGCTGGCGAGCATCAGGCTGGACTCGAAGGTGTCGGGCACCACTTCCGCGGCTCCGGCCTCCTGCAGGCGCTCCATGTCCACATCGTCCAGGGTGCGCACGATCACCGGCAGCGCCGGGTTGATCGAATGCGCGTGGTGCAGGATTTTCAGCGCGGCAGGTATGTCCGGAAACGAAATCACCAGGGCGCTGGCGCGCGCCAGGCCCGCAGCGATCAAGGCTTCGCGCCGCGCGCCATCGCCGTACACCACCGAGTCGCCGGCCGCCGCCGCCTCGCGCACGCGTTCCGGGTCGAGATCGAGCGCGATGTAACTGATGCCCTCCTGTTCCAGAAAGCGTGTAAGGTTTTGGCCGGTGCGGCCATAACCGCACAGCACCACGTGCTTGGCGGCCGCCATGCTTGAGACCGCGATCTGGTGCAGTTGGAGCGAGCGCAGCATCCATTCCGAGGCAACGAAGCGCAGCACCAGTTTGTCGCTGTAGTGAATCAGAAAGGGCGCGCTCAGCATGGACAAAAGCATGGCCGCAAGGACAGGCTGCAGCAGGGCTTGATCCACCAGCCCTACCCCACCGGCCTGCGCCAGCAGCACGAAACCGAATTCGCCCGCCTGCGCCAGCGCCAGTGCGGTACGCAGCGCATTGCCCGGCGCGGCACCGAACAGGCGCGAAAGTGCTGCGATCAGCGCAAATTTGAACAGCACGGGAAGCGCGAACAACAGCATCACCAGTCCGAACCTGTCCACCACCACGGACACATCCAGTTGCATGCCCATGGTGACAAAGAACAATCCAAGCAACAGATCGCGGAACGGCTTGATGTCCTCCTCCACCTGGTGCCGGTATTCCGTTTCCGAAATCAGCATACCGGCGAGAAAAGCACCCAGCGCAAGCGACAGGCCCGCGAGCTCGGTGGCCCAGGCGAGGCCGAGAGTGATCAGCAGCACGTTCAGCACGAACAATTCATGCGAGCGCCGCCGCGCCACGATGTGGAACCAGCCGCGCATGAGCTTCTGCCCGGCGAACAGAATCAGGAACAGCACCGCCGCGGCCTTGGCCAGCGCCAGCGCAAGCACCGGCGCAAGATTCTCCGCCGGCTGCGCCAGCGCCGGGATCAGAATCAGCAGCGGCACCACAGCCAGGTCCTGGAACAGCAGAACGCCGATAATCTCGCGCCCATGCGCCGATTCGAGCTGCATACGCTCGGCCAGGAGTTTGATCACGATCGCGGTCGAGGACATGGCGAGCACCCCGCCCAGCGCAATACCCAGCTGCCAGGGAAAGCCGAGCAACCAGGCGGCCACGGTCGGCGCGAAAACAGTGAGCAGCACCTGCCCCATCCCCAATCCGAACACCACACGGCGCATATTGAACAGCTTGGGCAGGCTGAATTCCAGGCCGATGGAGAACATCAGGAATACCACGCCGAA
>CAKKSJ010000064.1 GCA_919902965.1 Burkholderiales bacterium | reverse complement strand
GCGCAAGTTTTCGGCGCGCGAGTCGAGCTTGCCCTCATGCCACCGGTAGAATTCGGCGGCGAGGACGGGCTCGATCCGGCATTGTTTGCGGCCGCGCCGGTAGCGCTCGTTGCGGCACTGTTCCCGCTGACCGCGACGCCCGAGCGCGAGAGTCACGGCACGTTTGTGCAGGCGCTTGCGGCGCGCCTGGCGCAGGGCGCGCCGCTCGCGGTGCTGATCGACGAATCCGCATTCAGGCTGCGCTTCGGCGAGGCAGGCACTGCCCGGATCGTCGAGCGACGCGCAGCCTGGCAGCGCATGCTTGCCGCGACCGGGCACGAGCCGGTGTTCGTCGATCTCGAGGCAGGCGATTTTACCGCGGCCGGGCGCGGCTTGCGCGCGCTGATTGACCGGGCGGCGCAGGCCACTCGGGACTGAGCCGATGGCGGAGACGACCCTACAACTTAGCCTTGTGTCGCATACCAACGTAGGCAAGACGACGCTTGCGCGCACGCTGCTCGGCCGCGACATCGGCGAGGTGCGCGACGAAGCGCATGTGACCCTGTCCGCGGATATGCACCAAATGGTGGCGACGCGCGAAGGCGATCGTCTCATGCTGTGGGACACACCCGGCTTCGGCGACAGCGCCAGGCGCGCTGTCCGACAATCCGCTGGGCTGGTTCCTGAGCCAGGTGTGGGACCGCTACCGCGACCGCGCATTCTGGTCCAGCCAGCAGGCGGTGCGCAATGTGCGCGATCAGGCCGATGTCGTTCTGTACCTGGTCAATGCCGCGGAAGACCCGCAGGACGCGGGCTACGTCGCGCCGGAGATGCGCGTGCTCGATTGGATCGGCAAGCCGGTGCTGGTGCTGCTGAACCAGCTCGGCCGCCCGCGTCCCGCGTCCGAAGACCAGGCCGATGTGCAGCGCTGGCGCAGCCATCTCGCCAATATCCCTTGCGTTCGATCGGTGCTTGCATTCGACGCGTTCGCGCGCTGCTGGGTGCAGGAAGCGCTACTGTTCGGCGAACTCGCCAAAGTGGTTGCTGAGAGCAAGCGCAAGGCGTACTCGAGGCTGAGCGCGCAGTGGCTGCGCGGACGGCGCGAGATTTTCGATGCGTCGCTCGGCGTCCTGGCCGAAAGGCTGGCGCGCGCGGCGCTCGATCGCGAGCCAGTCGCCGAAGGCGGCTGGAGCGACAGGCTGCTCGGACTGGGAATAGCGCTAGGCATGCAGCGCGAGGCCGAGGACAGTCCGCGGCAGTCCGCCATGCGCGCGCTCGCCGGGCGGCTCGACACGGACATACGCACGAGCTCCGACCGTATGATCGCGCTACACGGGCTGGGCGGACACGCCAGCGCCGAGATCCTGACCAGGCTTGCCAGGCACTATGCCTTGCGCGAGCGCTTGAGCGAGGGCAAGGCGGCAGCGCTGGGCGGCATGGTCAGCGGCGCGCTGGCGGGGCTGAAAGCCGACCTCGCGACCGGCGGGATGAGCTTCGGCGCCGGTTTGCTCGTCGGCGGCGTGCTCGGCGCGCTGGGGGCAGCCGGCCTCGCGCGTGGCTACAACCTCGCGCGCGGCGCCGCTGTCACCAGCGTGACCTGGACCGATGAAGTCCTGGACGATCTCGCGGTTTCCGCTGTGCTCGCCTACCTTGCCGTTGCGCACTACGGACGCGGCCGCGGCGATTGGGCGGAGACCGAGTACCCGGCACACTGGCAGGGCACGGTCGCGGCCGCGTTCGCACTACAGCAGGAGACATTCCGCCACCTCTGGTCGCTGCGCGCCGACGCCGACACGGCCGGCGCGCTCGGACCCGCGCTGCACGACGCGCTGGCGGCGGTGGCGGGCGATGTGCTGCAGCGCCTGTATCCCGAGGCGCGAGTCGATTTTGGCGGCGCCCAATCCCTGGACTGATCGCCGCCGCGCGCGTTTTTTTTGTTACCATGCAGCGGTGATGGCAGTTCTTCGCCCGCTACGCCCGCATCGCCCGCTACGGTCATTGCGCGGCCCGAGTACAGAATCTCGCTTCCTTTTACTCCAATGCGGTCGCAGTGCGGTGGCGCGAACGATGTACCGACAGGAGAACCATTTTGCTAAGCGACCACGACATCTATTTGTTCAAGGAAGGCACGCACGCGCGCCTGTACGAAAAGTTCGGTTGTCATCTGGGCGAGCGCGACGGCGTCGCCGGTGCGCATTTCTCCGTCTGGGCGCCCAATGCGCAGCGCGTGTCGGCCATAGGCGACTGGAATGGCTGGAACCAGGACGCGCATGCGCTCGCCGCGCGCGCGGACGGTTCGGGGATCTGGGAAGGATTTGTGCCGGGCGTCGCGCACGGGCAGGCGTACAAATATTTCATCGATTCCCGCTTCGGCGGCTACGCGGTGGACAAGGCTGACCCGTTTGCGTTCTTCGCCGAAGCGCCGCCGCGCACCGGCTCGCGTGCCTGGAAACTGGATTACAACTGGGGTGATGCCGCCTGGATGGCCGCGCGTCGCGGCGCCAATGCGCTCGATGCGCCGATGTCGATCTACGAAATGCACCTGGGTTCGTGGCGGCGCGTCCCCGAGGACGGCAATCGTTCCTTGAGCTACCGCGAGATCGCGCTGCCGCTCGCCGAGTATGTGAGTGAAATGGGTTTCACGCATGTCGAACTGATGCCCGTCACCGAGCACCCGTTCTATGGCTCCTGGGGCTACCAGACCACGGGCTACTACGCGCCGACCGCGCGCTATGGGTGTCCTGAAGACTTCATGTACCTCGTCGATATCCTGCACCAGCGCGGCATCGGCGTCATCCTCGACTGGGTGCCTGCGCATTTTCCCGGCGACGAACACGGACTGGGTTATTTCGACGGTACCGCCCTGTATGAGCACGCCGACCCGAAGCAGGGATTTCACCCGGAGTGGAAAAGCGCCATATTCAACTATGGCCGCAACGAGGTGCGCGGATTCCTGGTATCGAGCGCGCTGTACTGGCTGGACCGCTATCATGTGGACGGGCTGCGCGTGGACGGCGTCGCGTCCATGCTCTATCTGGACTATGGACGCAAGGAGGGCGAGTGGGTGCCGAACCGCTATGGCGGCAGGGAGAACATCGAGGCGGTCGAGTTCCTGAGGCTAATGAACCAGGCGGTGTATCGCGATCATCCCGACGTGCAGACCATGGCGGAGGAGTCGACCTCCTGGCCGATGGTGTCGCGGCCGGTGTATCTGGGCGGCCTCGGCTTCGGCTTGAAATGGAACATGGGCTGGATGCACGACACGCTCAAATATATGAGCCAGGAACCAGTCCACCGCAAATATCACCATGACAAGCTCACGTTTTCGATCATGTACGCGTTCTTCGAGAATTTTGCGCTGCCGCTGTCGCACGACGAAGTGGTGTATGGCAAGGGATCTCTGATCGGCAAGATGCCGGGCGATCACTGGCGCCAGTTCGCGAATCTGCGCCTGCTCTACGGTTACATGTGGGGGCACCCGGGCAAGAAACTGCTGTTCATGGGCGGCGAATTCGGGCAGCGGCGCGAATGGGCGCATGAGGCAAGCCTGGAGTGGCATGTGCTGCAGTATCCCGAGCACGAAGGAATGCGGCGCTGGGTGGCCGATCTCAACCGGCTCTACCGCTCCGAGCCTGCACTTTACCAGTTGGATTTTGACCAGTCCGGTTTCGAATGGGTGGATTGCAACGACAGCGAGCAAAGCGTGCTTACTTTCCTGCGCAAGCCGCGCGGCGGCGGCGCGCCGGTGCTCGTGGCCTGCAATTTCACACCGGTGCCGCGCGCGAACTACATCGTCGGCGTACCGGCAGGCGGCTATTGGCGTGAAATCGCCAACAGCGACGCGACCCTTTACGGTGGCAGCGGCATGGGCAATCTCGGCGGCATCGAGTCGGCGCCGGTATCCGCGCATGGACGCTTTCATTCGCTCGCGCTGACCCTGCCGCCTCTGTCGGTTGTGATGTTCAAGCGTGAGGATGCGCATGCCTAAACCGGAAAACACGGCAAAGCCCGAATTGAAGTTGAGCGATGGTCGCGTACGCGCGGTGATCGAACGCCTTACCCCCTCGGTGGACGGCGGACGCTTTGCCGCCAAACGCATTGCGGGCGATGCGGTCGTCGTCGAAGCCGACTGCTTCACGGACGGCCACGATACGCTCGCCTGCCTGTTGCTGTGGCGGCGCGAGGATGAGCCGGCGTGGCAGGAAACGCCCATGACGGCGCTGGGCAACGATCGCTGGCGCGCCAGCTTCACTGCCGCATCGGTGGGTCGCTATCGCTATACGGTCACCGCCTGGGTGGATCATTTCCTCTCCTGGCGCCACGATTTCGCGCGACGCATCGAAGCCGAGGATCTGCGCGTCGCCGCGCTGGTCGGCGCAGACCTGATCGAAGCAGCGGCGCAGCGCGCGCAAGGCGGGGCGCGCGAGCGGCTGAAGGCCTGGGCGGCAGATCTGCGCACTGTTTCCGGGGCGCTGGCGCTCAAGGCGCTCGGGCTCGATGAAGATCTCGCCGCCATCGCGCAGCGCTACCCGGACCGGCGCTACGCCGCCACCTTTGCGATCGAGCATCCGCTGGTGGTGGATCGCGAGCGTGCGCGCTTTTCGTCCTGGTACGAAATGTTCCCGCGTTCGACGGCGTCCGAACCCGGGCGGCACGGCAGCTTCCGGGATTGCGAGGCGCGCCTGCCCTATATCGCGAAAATGGGATTCGACGTGCTTTATTTTCCGCCCATTCATCCGGTCGGGCGCGTCAACCGCAAGGGAGCAAACAATGCGGTCACCGCGGCGCCCGGCGACGCAGGCAGCCCCTGGGCCATCGGCTCGGCCGAAGGCGGGCACAGGGCGCTGCACAGCGAACTCGGAACGATCGAAGATTTCAGACGGCTGGTCGCGAGTGCGCACACCCACGGCATGGAGCTTGCCCTGGACATCGCATTGCAGTGCGCGCCGGATCATCCTTACGTGGCGGAGCATCCGAACTGGTTCAAACGGCGGCCCGACGGCACGGTGCAGTACGCGGAGAACCCGCCGAAGAAGTACCAGGACATTTTTCCGTTCGAATTCGAATCGGAAGACTGGCGCGAACTGTGGCAGGAACTGTCCGACGTGATCCGCTACTGGGCCGGCGAAGGCGTGCGCATATTCCGCATCGACAATCCGCACACCAAGCCCTTCCCGTTCTGGGAATGGGCGATCACCGGGTTGAAGCGTGAATACCCGGATGCGATTTTCCTGGCCGAGGCCTTCACCCGGCCCAAGGTCATGCACCGCCTGGCCAAGCTGGGTTTCACCCAGTCCTATACTTACTTTGCCTGGCGCAATTCCAAGCACCAGCTGATCGAATACTTCACTGAACTCACCCAGGGGCCGGGGCGCGAATACTTCAGGCCCAATGCCTGGCCGAATACGCCGGACATACTCGCCGAGTACCTGCAGTTCGGCGGCCGTCCCGCTTTCATCGTGCGCCTGGTGCTGGCAGCGACGCTCGCGGCAAGCTACGGCATTTACGGCCCGGCGTTCGAGTTGCTCGAGGCGGCACCGCGCGAGCCCGGGACCGAGGACTATCTCGACAGCGAGAAATACGCAGTCCGCGCATGGAAGCTGGACGCGCCGCACAGCCTGTCCGAGCTGATCGCGCGCGTGAACCGCGCGCGGCGCGACAACCCGGCGCTGCAGTCCGACGCGTCGCTGCGTTTCTACCCGGTCGATAACGACAGCCTGCTGTGCTATGCCAAGTCGGACGCCGAACTGGAGAACCTGGTGGTGGCGGTGGTCAATCTTGACCCGCATCACGTTCAGTCCGGCTGGGTCGAGCTCGACCTGGCGGCGCTTGGCATCGACGCGCATACGCCCTACCAGATGCACGACCTGCTCTCCGGCGCGCGCTTTCTCTGGAGCGGGCCGCGCAACTTCGTCCAGCTCGATCCGCAGCGCGCGCCGGCGCATGTGTTCGCGCTGCGGCGCAAGCTGCGCACCGAACGCAATTTCGACTACTTCCTGTAATAATTCCGGAAAACTCCATGGACAAACCGGTCGAAGCCCACGCCAAGGAAGCGCAGGCGCAGCACGAACCGAAACCGGACGCCCAGGACGAGGCGCTTTGGTACAAGGACGCGGTCGTCTACCAGCTGCACATCAAGGCCTTCTTTGATTCTGACGGCGACGGAATGGGCGATTTTCCCGGACTGATCGAAAAGCTCGATTACGTGCGCGACCTGGGCGTGAATACCATCTGGCTGCTGCCCTTCTATCCCTCGCCGATGAAGGACGACGGCTACGACGTTTCCGACTACCACAACGTGCACCCGCAGTACGGCACCCGCAACGACGTGCGCACCCTGGTGCGCGAAGCACACCGGCGCGGGCTGCGCGTGATCACCGAACTGGTGGTGAACCACACTTCGGACCAGCACCCCTGGTTTCAGGCTGCGCGGCGCGCCCCGCCGGGCTCGTCCAAGCGCGACTTTTACGTGTGGAGCGATACCGATACCAAGTACGACAGGACGCGCATTATTTTCACCGACACCGAAACCTCCAACTGGACCTGGGACCCGGTCGCCAAGGCGTACTACTGGCATCGCTTCTTCAGCCATCAGCCGGACCTCAATTTCGACAATCCGAAGGTGCTGAAGGCGGTGATCCGCGTGATGCGCTTCTGGTTCGACATGGGCGTGGACGGATTCCGGCTGGATGCGATTCCCTACCTGATCGAGCGCGACGGCAGCAGCAACGAAAACCTGCCCGAGACCCACGCCGTCATCAGGCAGATCCGCGCGCAGGTCGACGCGCACTACCAGAACCGCCTGCTGCTGGCCGAGGCCAACCAGTGGCCCGAGGACGTGCGCGAGTATTTCGGCGACGGCGACGAATGCCACATGGCTTATCACTTTCCGCTGATGCCGCGCATCTACATGGCGATCGCGCAGGAGGACCGCCACCCGGTGGTCGAGATCATGCAGCAGACACCGGAAATCCCCGACAATGCGCAGTGGGCGATTTTCCTCCGGAACCACGACGAGCTCACGCTGGAAATGGTGACCAGCAAGGAGCGCGACTACATGTACCGCATGTACGCTGCCGACCCGCGCGCGCGCATCAACCTCGGCATCCGCCGCCGGCTCGCGCCGCTGATGGATAACGACCTCGAGCGCATCAAGCTCATGAACAGCCTGCTCCTGTCGATGCCGGGATCGCCCATCATCTATTACGGCGACGAGATCGGCATGGGTGATAATATTTTTCTCGGCGATCGTAACGGCGTGCGTACGCCCATGCAGTGGAGTCCGGATCGCAATGCCGGCTTCTCGCGCGCCGACCCGCAGCGCCTGTTTCTGCCGCCGGTCATGGATTCGATTTACGGTTACGAGGCGGTGAACGTGGAAGCGCAGGCACGCGAACCGTCTTCGCTGCTCAACTGGATGCGGCGCATGCTGGCGGTGCGCAAGGGCAGCAAGGCCTTCGGGCGCGGGCGCCTGTCCTTCCTCAGTCCCGGCAACCGAAAAATTCTCGCTTACCTGCGCGAGTATGGCGATGAGACCATCCTGTGCGTCGCCAACCTCGGCCGCACGGCGCAACCGGTCGAACTCGACCTGGCCGCCTATCGCGGCCGGGTGCCGGTGGAAATGATGGGCCGCACCGCCTTTCCACCCATAGGCGAGCGGTTTTATCTGCTCACCCTGCCTGCTTGCGGTTTCTATTGGTTCCGCCTCGCTACCGACGTCGAGGTGCCGCACTGGCACGAGGAACGCGTGGCGCCAGAAGAGCGGCCGGTGCTGGTGCTGTTCGACGGCTGGACCAGTTTTTTCAGAGACCGCGTCGTGCCCTGGCGCATGCGCATGGCGGAGAAGCTGCGCGCGCAGTTCGAGACCGACACACTGCCGCGCTACATCGCCTCGCAGCGCTGGTATGCGGCCAAGGGGCAGCCGATCAAGCGCGCAACCCTGGACGACTGGGCGCCGTGGGGACCGGCAGCGCGTTCCTGGCTGATCACGCTGCTGCAAGTCGAAACGGCAGCGGGCCAGAGCGTGTATTTCCTGCCGATGGCCCTCGCTTACGGAGACGGCGACGACGAAAACCTGCGCGCATTCGCCACCGCGACGCTGGCGCGGGTGCGCCAGCAGTCGCAGGTCGGCGTGCTCGCGGATGCATTCGCCGACGAAGCCTTCTGCCGCGCGCTGGTGGAGGCCATCGGTGCCGGAAGCGTAACGGCCTGCGCGCACGGCAAGCTGCGCTTCACCCCGACCAAGGCCTACGCCGGCCTTGCCGGTGACGCGGCAGGCAAGCTGCCGATGGGACGCCCGAAGTTCCAAGGCAGCAATACGGTCGTCACGCTCGGCGAGCGCCTGTTCCTCAAGGGCTACCGGCATGTGCGCGCGGGCGTGAATCCCGAGTTCGAGGTGGGGCGCTTCCTCACCGAGGTCGCGCATTTCGCCAACTGCGTGCCGGTAGCGGGGGCGATCGAATACATCGCTGCCGACGCTACGCCGACCAGCCTGGCGCTGCTGCAAGGCCATGTGACCAACCAGGGCGACGGCTGGTCGTATACCTCCGACTACCTGGAGCGCAGCTTTGAGGATCAACTCGCAGCTTCGACCGAGCCGCCTGCGGACCTGCACGGCGCTTACCTTTCACTGGTGCACACCCTGGGCACGCGCACCGCGGAACTGCACAAGGCGCTCGCTTTGCGCACGGGTGACCCGGCTTTCGATCCCGAGCCGCTGGAAGCGGGCGATCCCGGCGTCTGGAAGCAGCGCGTGCACGATGATGCACTCGCCACCTGCGAACTGTTGGAGCAGCATCTGGCCCAGTTGCCTGCGCCGGCGCAGGCGAACGCGCGTGCGCTGTTCGATCAAAAGCAGCGCTTGCTCGACCGGATCGAGGCCTGTGCCATGCCCGCGGGTGCGTGCCTCAAGACCCGCTACCACGGCGACTACCACCTCGGGCAGGTGCTGGTGAGCAGCAACGATTTCATTGTCATCGACTTCGAGGGCGAGCCGGCGCGGTCGCTGGCCGAGCGGCGCATGAAGCATTCGTCCCTGCGCGACGTGGCCGGGATGCTGCGCTCCTTCGACTATGCGCGCTGGAACGCGGTGCTGCGCGATACCTACACCGATGCCGACCGGGCCAGACTCGCGCCGCGCGCGCAGGCCTGGGCAGGCGAAGCGCGCGAGACGTTCCTGCGCGCTTACGAGGAGACCGCGCGCGATAGCGGCCTGTACGCATCCTTCGCCGACGTGCAGGGTCTGATCGCGCTGTTCGAGCTGGAAAAGGCGCTGTACGAGTTGCGCTACGAAGTTGGCAACCGTCCGGCCTGGATCAACGTACCGCTGCAGGGCGTGCTCGCATTGTGCGGGATGGCGCCGGCTGCTTGAGTGCACGATGCGACCGGCGCTGAAGTCTCTACTGCGTGAACGATTGACGGAAATGACGGACATTGCGACGAACCACGAGGGTGCAGCCGCGGGGGGATTGGCAAGGGGGGGTGCACCCCCCCTTGTTGGTGTGAAAAGAGTTTTTCCCCCAGCCGGAGGCACGTTGTTTAAATCAGAAATTTCCAGTTTGAGAGGCTGATATGGAAAAAGTCGACATCATGCTCGAACCGGTGCGGGCCTTCCTGCTCCAGGTCGCCGCATTCCTGCCCAAGCTTGCGCTGGCGCTTGCGGTGCTGGTCGCAGGCTGGCTGCTCGCCAAGTTCGCGAGGTTCGCGATCACCAAAGCATTGCGCGCAATCAACTTCAACGTTCTTACCGAGCGCGCCGGACTGGACGGTTTTCTGAGTCGGGGCGGCATCCAGACCGACACCACCGGCATTTTCGGACTGCTGGTCTATTGGCTGGTGATCCTCGCCGCCCTGATCATCGGCTTCAACGGCATGGGGCTCACCTATATCACCGGGCTGCTGGGTGAGATTGTCCTGTTCGTGCCCAAAGTCGTCGTCGCTCTGCTGATTCTCGCCTTTGGCGCGTACTTTGCGCGCTTTGTCGGCAATGCCGTGGTCACGTACTGCAAGAACATCGATATGCAGGATGCGGATGTGCTGGGCAAACTGGCGCAATACGCGATCATGACCTTCGTCGTGCTGATCGCGCTGGAACAGGTCAACGTCGGCGGCGACATCGTTCGCCAGAGTTTTTTGATTTTCCTGTCTGGAGTGGTATTCGCGCTGGCGCTCGCCTTCGGGCTCGGCGGCAAGGACGCCGCAGCCGAGCTCATCGATCGCTGGTGGCCGCGCGAGAAAAAGAAGGACGGCGGCTAGCGCGCACAGCTGCAGCGTGGCGCATCACTTGCAAATCAGCTTTCACCCCAGGCATCGCGCATGAATCTGATCACCGCTGTATGGCCGGGCCGTCCCTTTCCCCGCGGGGCGATATGGGACGGCGAAGGCGTCAACTTCGCGCTGTTCTCCGAGCATGCGAGCAAGGTCGAGCTGTGCATATTCGACGACGAAGGCCGGCGTGAGCTGCAGCGTGTCGAACTGCGCGAGCAAACCGATCTGGTGTGGCATTGCTATCTTCCCGAGGCGCGCCCGGGCATGCTCTACGGCTATCGCGTCCACGGCCCGTACAAGCCCGAGGAAGGCCACCGTTTCAACCCGTACAAGCTGCTGCTCGATCCCTATGCGCGCAACATCGACGGGCAGGTACGCTGGAGCGACGCGCTGTTCGCTTACACCATCGGCAGCAAGCGCGAAGACCTGTCCTTCGACCGGCGCGACAGCGCGCGCGGCATGCCCAAGTGCAAGGTGATCGACCCCGCATTCACCTGGGGGGAGGACCGGCGCCCGAATGTGCCCTGGAACGACATGATCATCTACGAGACGCACGTGCGCGGCTTCACCATGCGCAACCAGGACGTCCACCCGGCGATGCGCGGCACCTACGCAGGGCTCGCCAGCGCTGCCTCGATCGAGTACCTCAAGCGGCTGGGTGTCACCACGGTCGAGTTGATGCCGGTGCACGCCTATGTCGACGACCGCTACCTGATCGAGCGCGGTCTGACCAACTACTGGGGCTATAACACCATCGGCTATTTCGCGCCGGAACGACATTATTCCGCTTCGGGCAAGGTGGCCGAATTCAAGACCATGGTGAAGACCCTGCACTCTGCCGGGCTGGAAGTCATCCTCGACGTGGTCTACAACCATACCGCCGAAGGCAACCAGCTGGGTCCGACGCTGTGCTTCCGCGGTCTGGACAACGCGTCCTACTATCGACTGACGCCGGAGAACCAGCGCTACTACGCAGACTACACCGGCTGCGGTAACACGCTCAACATGGTGCATCCGCGCGTGCTTCAGATGATCATGGATTCCCTGCGCTACTGGGTGACCGAAATGCACGTCGACGGTTTCCGTTTCGACCTCGCTTCGGCGCTGGCGCGCGAACTGC
>CAKKSJ010000063.1 GCA_919902965.1 Burkholderiales bacterium | reverse complement strand
CGTCACGCTGAAGCGCACTTTCGTGTTAGGGAAGCGTTTTTCAACAGCCTGCTAGGTTTTCAATGCGCGCAGCAGCAGCGCACGCATGAGTTCGGCGCGCTGTTCGTCAAAAGCGCCGCGCTCCAGTCCCAGCGGGATCGAGCGCAATCCCAGCTCGCAATACAGGTGCAAGGCGTCCGCGCTGAGGCCGCCAAGATCGGCCAGATGCTTTTCCAGCGTGCCCAGATCGCCGCGCGAATAGGTGCCTGCCAGACCCTGCGCCAGCCCCGAGCGTTCGACCGAGGCCGCCGTGCCGCGCAGCAGCGGCAGCAGTGCGCGTATCGTATCCTCGCGCTCGATGCCGAAAGTCTGCCAGAGCCCGACCGCTTCGTTCAGCAAGGTGATGACGAAACCGGCGGCGTAGTGCGCGGCGGCGTGGTAGCGCGCACGGCAGCCGGGCGGCAAGTGTATGCAGCGGCAGCGCAGCGCCTGCGCCAGTTGTTCCAGTTGCTGCCGCAGCGGCGCGTCTGCCTCGATGGCGATGGTGCAGCCTGGCAGCCCGGCAAGCGCCACCTCCGGATCGGCGAAAAGCTGCAATGGGTGGAAACCGCCGACGCTGGCGCCGGCGAGCGCCGCCGGCGCCAGCGCCGCCAATTCGCTTGCGCCGCTGCAGTGAATCACCGACACCCCTTTGCGCCACTTGAGGCCGGCGGCAACCGCAGCAATAGCGTCATCCGGGACGGTGACGAATACCAGGTCGCAAACGTCGACGACATCCTGCGCGTTCGCCGCCGCGCGGCAACCGGCTATCCTTGCGGCAAGCTCCTGGGCCGAACCAGGGCTGCGGCTGGCGGTCGCGACCACCTGCTGCCCGCTCTGCGCCATGCCCCAAGCCAGGCCTTTGGCGACCCGTCCCGCGCCGATGAAACCGATGTGCGGCGAAACCTGCTTTTGCTGTTGCGCTTTAATCATCTCTTGCTGTCTTGATTCATTCACCCAGGATCAAAGCGCGAGCGCCGCGGGAAACAGCGCGCAGATTGCCGACGCCGACGCGCCGGGAATACGGCGCGGCGCCAGCCCTCAGACGCTGCGTTCGGCTTGCTTGCGTGCGCGCACCGACTGGGCGAGGTCGAGCACCACCTGCGCCAGCGCGATGCGGTCGTCCTCCGAACGCATGATAGTCGGCGCTACCGCAACATCGATGCCGCAGGCGCGTATGCCCTCTGCAGCGGCTTCATCGGCGCTGTCGATCACGCACCCATCGATCAACTGGTAGTACTCCAGTGCCGCGCGGCGCGCCGATACCTCGTGGCCCAGTTCTTGCATCATCTTGCCCGCCGCGCCCTTGAGCGCCCGGTCGCCGACTATCGGGCTCACGGCGATGACCGGCGCACCGCTTTCGCGCAGAAGCTGGCGCATGCCTTGCACTGCCAGAATCGGCTGTATCGTATGGTAGGGGTTTGCCGGACACAGCACGATCGCCTCGAGATCGGGCGCATACAGCGCTTCCAGAACCTCGTCCGGAATTCGCGCCTCGTCCGCACCGGCGTAAAGAAAACCTTTCACCACAGGCTCGCACTCCAACTCGGTGAGATACTCGTGATAGCTCACATGCCCGTCATCGGTGACCACTACGGTGCGCACCGGGTCGTTGCTCATCGGCAGCACGCGTGCGTCGATGCCCAGGGTCTTGCAAAAACCGAGCGTGACCTGGCTGAGCGTGACCTGTTCGCGCAATCCCTCGGTGCGCAACAGCGGCAGGGCGAAAGAGCGATCGCCGACGCGTACCCGGTGCTCCGAGCCCAGTCGCTGCAGCATTTCGTGGAGCACGTAGGTTTCGCCGGCAGGCTCCCAGCCGGCTGCCTGTGCGGCGATTCCGCCCAGGGTGTACAGCATGGTGTCGATGTCGGGCGAAAACGCCAGGCCGAATACTTCATGGTCGTCGCCGGTGTTGACGATGACGGCAAGATTGCTCCCGCGCAGCCGCCGCAACCCGTCAGCGAGCTTGGCGCCACCGACCTGACCAGACAATGCGACGACTGTTCCCATAGGCTACTCCAATCCTGATTCCCGAATTGTAGACGACACCGCAGTAGAGTGCGCGCGGCGACGCAGCCACCACTGGCGGCCCGATTTCACCAGGCGCAATCCCATCTTATACCCGAACTGGCGGCGCTAACGGCATGCAAGTCCCGCATGAGTCTGCATCTGCGGTTTCTTCCAGAGCGGTAGTCTCCGCCGACTCGCTGCCGACCGCTTCCGCTATACTCGAAACTGGACCGGCGGCAAACGCCGACGGGCCTTCTTCCGTCCCCTACGCCGAGAGGATTCAGCACATGGTCGTCCCAAAGGCAAGATTTGCCGTCAGCGGACTAATCTGTATCGCGTTATCGTTGAGCGGCACGCTCCCGGCGCCGGCCGCCGAGTTGCGCATCGGCCTGAGCGCCGACGTGACCTCACTCGACCCGCATTTCCTCAACGTCGCGCCCAATAACAACGCTGCCTGGCAGGTGTTCGACGCCTTGACGCATGTGGACGCGGATGCGCGCCTGATTCCTGGATTGGCCGTCTCCTGGCGCGCGGTCGATGCGACCACCTGGGAATTCAAACTGCGCAAGGGCGTCAAGTTCCACGATGGTTCGGACTTCAGCGCCGAAGACGTGATTTTCTCGCTGGAACGACCGGCGACGCTCAGCGCGAGCCCCGGTCCGTTCACCGGTTTCGTCAAACCTATAGTCGCCAAGAAAAGCATCGATCCCTATACGCTGCAACTCAAGACCGCCGCGCCCTATGCAATGCTGCCCTACGACCTCAATTCGATATTCATCGTGTCCAAGAAAGCCGCCTCTGGCGCGAACACCGAGGATTTCAACAGCGGCAAAGCGGCCATCGGCACCGGCCCGTACAAACTGCTGCGCTTTGCCCGCGGCGACCGCATCGAACTCGCGCGTAACGATGCCTACTGGGGCAAGCAAGGCGGTAAGCCCGCCACCTGGGACAAGGTGACGCTGCGCATTCTGACCGAGGACACCGCACGCATCGCCGCGCTGCTCGCGGGCGACGTGGACGCGATCGAGAACATTCCTACTGCAGACCTGACGCGGCTCAAGGCGAATCCGAACTTCCGCCTGGAACAGAAAGTTTCATGGCGCACCCTGTTTCTGCACCTGGATCAATACCGCGATCATCCGCCGCAGCTGAGCGACAAGGCGGGAAAGCCGCTGGCGAAAAATCCGTTCAAGGACGCACGCGTAAGGCTTGCCCTGGCCAAGGCCATCAACCGCCGTGCGATCGTCGAGCGCGTGATGGAAGGCCATGCGATCGCAGCCGGCAATCTGGTGTCCCCGCCCGTGTTCGGTCATGTGGCCGCGCTCAAGCCTGAAATCTACGACCCCGCGGCGGCGAAAAAGCTGCTTGCCGAAGCGGGCTTTGCCGACGGATTCGCGCTGACCCTTTACGCGCCGAACAACCGCTACGTCAACGACGAGCAGTTGGCGCAAACGGTGGCGCAGATGCTGGCGCGCGTAGGCATCCAGACCAAGGTCGTAACCATGCCTGCGAGCGTGTATTTCGGCAAAGCCCGCGCCGGCGAATTTTCCTTCGCCCTGCTCGGCTGGGGCTCGTTCTCGGGTGACCTCGCGCTGCGCGCCCTGCTTGCCGCGCCCAATTCCGCGAAGGGCTATGGCGCCTGGAACTGGGGCGGCTACTCGAATCCGCAAGTGGACGCCCTGCTCGAGCAGGGATTTGCGACGCTCGATGAGAACAAACGCGAGGACCTGGCACGCGCAGCGGCGACGCTTGCGCTCAGGGACGTGCCGGTGATCCTGCTGCACCACCAGCTCGCGTCCTGGGCGATGAAAAAGAACATTGCTTACGGCGCGCGCACCGACGAATACACGTTCGCGCGCGACTTCCGGCCCCGTTGAGCTAGTCGGCGTTCCGATGTCTGCGTTCGTCATCCGCCGTCTGCTGCAAAGCGTGCTGGTGCTCGGTTTCATGTCGCTGCTGGTGTTCGCCGGCGTATACGCGATCGGCAATCCGGTGGACATACTGATCAACCCGCAAGCCAGCCAGGCGGATATCGCACGCGCGATCGCGGCTCTCGGTCTGGACCGGCCGCTCGCGGAGCAGTATCTGCTTTTCCTCAGGCAGGCGCTGTCAGGCGATCTGGGCAAATCCTTCGCCTATAACGTTCCGGCAATACAGCTGATCATGGAACGCATGCCGGCCACGCTGGAACTGGCGCTGGCCGCCACCGGCATGGCGGTGTTGCTCGGCATTCCGCTGGGTCTGTGGGCGGGACTCGCACCCGATTCCTGGCCGGGCAAAATGATCATGGCCGGCTCGATCCTGGGATTCTCCCTGCCCACTTTCTGGGTGGGCCTGATGCTAATCATGCTGTTCGCGGTGGAACTGGGCTGGCTACCGGCGAGCGGCCGCGGCCCGACCAACGATGTGTTCGGTATACCGGTGAGCTTCCTCTCCTGGGAGGGAATCCGGCACCTGATCCTCCCGGCCATCAATCTGGCGCTGTTCAAGCTCTCGCTCATCATCCGCCTGACGTGCGCGGGCACGCGCGAGGCGCTATTGCAGGACTATGTCAAGTTCGCCCGCGCCAAGGGGCTGTCGAATGCGCGTGTCGTCGGCGTGCACGTGCTCAAGAACATCATGATTCCGATAGTGACGGTGATCGGCCTGGAATTCGGCTCGGTGATCGCATTTGCCATTGTCACCGAGTCGATCTTTGGCTGGCCCGGCATGGGCAAGCTGATTATCGACTCGATCAACGTGCTCGACCGGCCGGTGATCGTCGCCTACCTGCTGGTCATCGTGTTTCTGGTCATTCTCATCAACCTGGCGGTGGACATCGTCTACTCGCTGCTCGATCCACGCGTGCGCATCGGCGCATCGCAGGCCTAGCAGATGCAGCGCGAACCGACAGCTTTGCGGCGCATCGCCGCCGAATTCGGCGGGAGCAGGCTCGCGCTCTCGGGGCTGGCTCTGCTCGCGCTGATCCTGTTCGCCGCGCTGTTTGCACCGCTGATCTCGCCGCAAAACCCCTACGACCTGGCGCAACTCGACGTGCTCGACAGCCGCCTGCCGCCCGGCGCCAGTTCGGGCAACGGGCTGACCTTCTGGCTGGGCAGCGACGGCCAGGGGCGCGACATTCTGTCCGGTATTTTTTACGGCCTGCGCATCAGCCTGATGGTCGGCGTGGCAAGCACGCTATGCGCGCTGATCATCGGCCTCGCCATGGGGCTATGCGCCGCCTATTTCGGCGGGCGCACCGATGCTGCGATCATGCGCCTGGTCGACATCCAGCTGTCGTTTCCGTCGATCCTGATCGCGTTGATCCTGCTCGCCCTGCTGGGGCAGGGGATAGGAAAAACGATTTTCGCGCTGATCATGGTGCAATGGGCCTACTACGCGCGTACCGTGCGCAGCACCGCGCTGATTGAACGCAGGAAGGAATACATCGAAGCGGCCATGTGCCTGACGCTGCCTCCCGTGCGCATCGTATTTCGCCATTTGCTGCCCAATTGCCTGCCGCCGCTGATTGTCATCGCCACGGTACAGGTGGCAGCGGCGATCGCGCTGGAGGCCACTTTGTCCTATCTGGGCATCGGCGTGCCCATCACCGAACCTTCGCTGGGTCTGCTGATCAAGAACGGTTTCGACTACATGCTCTCGGGCAAGTACTGGATCAGTTTCTTCCCAGGCATCGCCCTCGTCCTGACCATCGTCAGCATCAACCTGGTCGCCGATCGGCTGCGCGACGTGCTCAATCCGCGGCTGCAACAATGAGCGTACGCAAATGACCGGGCCCGCGCTGCCGCCATGCCGCAGTGTAGAATCGATCACGCCGTTTTCGCATTGTCGACCCACGGCATTTCTCCACCTGTCCTTTAAACGAAGCGGCCCGATCATGAACGGAGCAACAGCGTGAACCAAACGACCAAGCCGCCCATCAAACCTGAAACCTTGGCCCTGATCGAGCGCCTGATCGCCTTCGATACCACCAGTCGCGGCTCCAATCTCGGTCTGATCGAGTGGGCGCGTGACTACCTGAAGGAGTTTGGCATCGCGTCCCGTCTCACTTACGATGTGACGCGCAACAAGGCGAACCTGTTCGCCACCGTGGAAAGGGGAAACAAGCCCGGCATCGTGCTCTCCGGCCACACCGACGTGGTGCCCGTGGACGGCCAGAACTGGTCCAGCGATCCGTTCAAGGCGGTGCTGCAAGAGGACCGCATCTACGGCCGCGGCGCCTGCGACATGAAAAGCTACCTCGCAGTGGTGCTGGCGATGGCGCCGCGTTTCGCCGCGGCGGACCTCAAGGCGCCGATACATTTTGCCCTGTCCTACGATGAGGAAGTCGGCTGCGTGGGCGCGCGCGGCCTGCTCGAGGATCTGGCACGCAACGGCATCCGCCCCGCGGGCGCGGTCATAGGCGAACCCACCAATATGCAGCCCGTGATCGCACACAAGGGCAAACGCTCCTACCAGTGTTGCGTGCGCGGCAAGGAAGCGCATTCGGCGCTAACCCCGCAAGGCGTCAACGCCATCGAATACGCCGCCAGGATCATCAGCTATATCCGCCACATGGCCGAGCGCATGCAGGCCTGCGAGCCGCGCGACTACGGCTTCGACGTGCCCTTTACCACGCTGCAGACCGGGGTGATCGCAGGCGGCACCGCCGGCAACATCGTGCCGCGCGAATGCAATTTCCAGTTCGAGTTCCGCTACCTTCCCGGCGCCGATCCGGACGCCCTGGAACAGGAGATCAGGGACTACGCCGAACGCGTGATCCTGCCGGAGATGCAGCGCACCGATCCCGGCACCAGCATCCGCTTCGAGACCAAGGCCGAGATTCCGGGCTTGGACACCGGGGAAGCGGAGGAAGTGACGCGACTGGCGCAGGCGCTTTCGCGCAACCAGTCTGTTTCCAAGGTGGCCTATGCCACCGAGGGCGGATTATTCCAGCGGGCCGGAATTCCGGCGATCATCTGCGGCCCGGGTTCGATCTCGCAGGCACACAAACCTGATGAATACGTCACCCTGGAGCAGGTGGCACTGTGCGAGTCCTTCATGGAGAGGCTGCTCGAGAAGATGTGCGCCGCGTAGCGCCGCGCGCCGGGCGCGCCTGTTCATCCTGAAAAGCAAACGGGACGCCGCAGCGTCCCGTGTAGATCGGGTCCGCGGACCTTGCCCTACTCGGCAGCGGCCTCGTCCGTCTGTTCCGGCGCGGCGGTTTCCGGCACCCGCCGCTTGACCAGCTTTTCGCGGATCCGCGCGGATTTGCCCGAACGCTCGCGCAGATAATAAAGCTTGGCGCGGCGAACGTCGCCTTTGCGTTTGACCTCGACCGAGGCGATCAGCGGCGAGTAGGTCTGGAAGGTCCGCTCGACGCCTTCACCCGCCGAAATCTTGCGCACGATAAACGAGGAATTCAGGCCGCGGTTGCGCTTGGCGATGACCACGCCTTCGTAGGCCTGCAGGCGCTTGCGCTCGCCCTCGACCACGTTCACGCTCACGATCACGGTGTCGCCCGGAGCGAACACCGGCACGGTCTTGCCCAGGCGGCTCATTTCTTCGTGTTCCAGCTTGTCTATCAGGTTCATGACTTCGCTCCTAGTATCCTAAGTATTCCGCTCGCGCTTGAATTCTTCAAGCAGTTTCGATTCATCCGCACTCAGCCTACGTTTCGCCAGCAGTTCCGGCCGCCTCAGCCAGGTCCTGCCCAGCGCCTGCTTCAGGCGCCAGCGTTCAATCCCGGCGTGGTTGCCGGACAACAGCACCGCCGGCACGCGTTCGCCCGCATACTCCTCGGGCCGGGTGTAATGCGGACAGTCCAGCAATCCGCCTACAAACGAATCCTGCGCCGCCGAATCCTCATCGCCCAGCACACCGGGCAACTGCCGCACCACCGCGTCGATCAAAACCATCGCCGCCAACTCGCCGCCGGAGAGCACATAGTCGCCGATAGATATTTCCTCATCGACCGTGCGGCGTATCAAGCGCTCATCCACACTCTCGTAACGACCGCACAACAGCACTGCGCCGGCGCCGGCTGCAAGTTCCATCACCTTGCCGTGATCGAGCGCCCTGCCCTGCGGCGAAAGGTATATCACCTTGCGCCCACTGCCGGCGACGCGGACTTTGGCCGCTCGAATCGCCGCATCCAGCGGTTCCGCCAGCATCACCATGCCGGGTCCGCCCCCATAGGGCCGGTCATCCACCGTGCGGTAGTTGTCGCTGGTGAAGTCGCGCGGATTCCACAACTCCAGGCTGTAGCGCGCCGCCTTCAGCGCACGCCCGGTGATTCCCGATTCGGTGAGCGCCGCGAACATTTGCGGAAACAGCGTCACACAATCGAAGTGGATCACCAGTCCAACTCCCACTCCACGCGGATGCGGCCCTGGGCCAGCTCCACCTGTTGCACCACCTGCTCGACGAAAGGCAGCAGTCGCTCGACCTCGCCCTCGACGACCCGCATCACCGGATGCGCACCGTTCTCGAAAAGTCCGGCAACCACGCCGAGCTCCTCGTCTTTCACGTTTACCACCTTAAGGCCGACCAGGTCGGCCCAGTAAAACTCGTTATTCGCGTTGCGCGGGAGCGCCGCGCGCTCCACCGCCACCTCGCTGCCTTTCAGCGCCAGTGCCGCATTGCGCTCTGAGCAGCCCTCCAATCGCGCCACCAGGCTGGTGCCATGCTGCAGCACGCTCTCTGCGACTTTCAATTCGCGCCAGTCGCCATTTCTGCCCACCCACCAGGCGGGGTAGGCGCTGAAACTGCCCGGGTCCGGGCTGTAGGGCTCTATCCTGACCCAGCCCTTGAGGCCGTACGGGGCGACAATCCGCCCCATCACGATCAGCCGCTCAGGCCGCTGGAGCGACAGTTCCGGCGACTTTTTTGCCAAACTGCTTGACCAGCCTTGCGACTGTGGGGGAGAGCTGCGCGCCCTTGCTCTGCCAGAAGCTCAAGCGATCCATGGCAACACGCAGGTTCTCGCGGCCTTCCGGTGCCTTTGGATCATAGAAACCAACGCGCTCGATGAACTTGCCGCCGGCCGCCCGGCGCGAGTCTGCCACGACCATGTTGAAGAAAGGGCGTTTATGCGCGCCACCGCGGGCGAGGCGAATCACAACCATGTTCTTATCCCGAAACTCAAAAAAGAGCGCGATTCTACGATGATTTGGCACTGATTGGCAAGGGTTTTGTGCGGGCGTGGGCTGGCACCGGAACGCGGATTTTTCCAATTTTTCAATGAAATACCTTCGGCCGCCGCACTATTCGCGCTAGCGCATGCCGGGCAGCATCCCCTTCATGCTGCGCATCATCTTGGCCATTCCACCCTTTTGCATCTGCTTCATCATTTTTTGCATCTGCTCGAACTGCTTCAACAGACGATTGACCTCCTGCACCTGCACGCCCGCGCCCGCCGCGACGCGGCGCTTGCGCGTGGACTTCATCAGTTCCGGATGCGCGCGCTCCTGGCGCGTCATCGAATTGATGATGCCCTCGGTGCGGCGCATCTGTTTTTCGCCCACCTCCGCCGACTGCGCCTGCGCCGCCTGCGCAAGCTGCGCAGGCAGCTTGTCGATCATGGAAGAAAGCCCGCCCATTTTGCGCATCTGGCCGATCTGCTGCTTGAAGTCCTCAAGATCGAAACTTTTGCCACGCTTGATTTTATCGGCGAGCTTCTGCGCCTCCTCGACATCGACGCTTTTTCTCGCCTCCTCCACCAGCGACAGCACGTCGCCCATGCC
>CAKKSJ010000062.1 GCA_919902965.1 Burkholderiales bacterium | reverse complement strand
TTAAACAGCATGCGCTTCATGAATGTTGCTCCCGCGCGCGCATGGGCAGGACAAATCTCGGGCAGGACAAACCTGGGCCTAAATGTTCAGGGGCTTAGCGATGCATTCCAGTCTTGGATAAGAGGAGTGGAAGGGAAATCGGTTGGGTCTGTCGAACTTGTTTCCGGTACTCGTACCGGAGGTCGTAATCTGCCGCTGCTTGCAGCGCGCCAAATCAATTACACTCTCGCTACTTCCGGTGAGCGATATTAACCGCATTGCCCAGGGTTACGGCCCTTCCGGGGCCGCAAAACCGGGGACGTGTCCAGGTTTTGTGGCGCCATTTCGGCGCACCAAACCTTGTCCCGCGACTGAGCCAGTGGAAACATTATAAGCAAAATGAAGGATTTAAGTAAAGTTTCCGTGAAGCAGGTGGAAATCGACAGCGAATCCGCCGGCCAGCGCATCGACAATTACCTGCTGCGCGTCTGCAAGGGCGTGCCCAAAAGCCATATTTATCGCATCCTTAGAAGTGGGGAAGTGCGCGTCAACAGCGGCCGCGTGGACGCGACTTACCGCCTGTGCGCGGGCGACCGGATGCGCATACCGCCTTTGCGGCTGGGAACCAAGACGGCTGCGCCAAAAGCGCCGAAAATCGACCTGCCGCTGCTGTACGAAGATGAAGGCCTGATCGCGGCCAACAAACCCGCCGGACTGGCGGTGCATGGGGGCAGCGGCATCAGCCATGGCGTAATCGAGCAGTTGCGTGCTGCACGCCCTCAGGCGAAATTTCTCGAACTGGTGCACCGGCTCGACCGCGATACCTCGGGATTGTTGCTGCTGGCGAAGAAGCGCTCGGTGCTCACGGGAATGCATGCCTTGATCCGTGACGGGCAGATGGACAAGCGCTATCTGGTGCTGGTGCAAGGCCAGTGGCCCAAAGGCAAACGGCACGTAAAACTCAAACTGCAGCGCTACGTCACCGGCGCGGGAGAACGCCGCGTAAACGTGGATGAAGAAGGGCGCGAGTCGCACACGATATTTGACCTGGAACGCGCCTGCGGTGCGTATAGCCTGTTGCAGGCGCAGCTGAAAACCGGGCGCACCCATCAGATACGCGTGCACCTGGCGCACCTGGGTTTCCCTATAGTCGGTGATGACAAGTACGGCGATTTTGAACTGAACAAGCGCCTGGCCAAGCAAGGCATGAAGCGCATGTTCCTGCATGCATGGAAGCTCGCGTTCGTGCATCCTGCCAGCGGCGACCCCCTGGAACTGGAGGCACCTCTGCCGCGGGAACTGGAAAAATTCATGGCCGCCCTCAAATAGTACGCACAGATTGAAAGCACATGAAGGGCCTGGATGCAAAAACGATTTGAATTGCTGGTGTTCGACTGGGACGGGACGTTGATGGATTCCGCCGGAGCGATCGTCGCGAGTATCCAGGAGAGTTGCCGGGACCTGGGTCTGCGGGTACCGGAGCGCGAGCGCGCCGCCCATGTGATAGGCCTGGGACTGAAGGATGCGCTTTCCTATGCCGTACCCGAGTTGCCGCCGGCCGATTACGGCAAGCTGGCGGAACGCTATCGCCACCACTATCTGGCCCGCGATCCCGGTATCGAGCTGTTTCCAGGCATGCGCGAGATGCTTGCCGGGCTTAAGCGCAGGGGCCACCTGTTGGCGGTGGCGACGGGCAAAAGCCGCGTCGGCCTGGATCGCGTGCTCGAAGCGACACAGCTGAAATCCTTGTTTGATTCCTCCCGCTGCGCCGACGAAACCCACTCCAAGCCGCATCCGGCCATGCTGCAGGAATTGATGCAGGAACTGCTGGTCGAACCGGAGGCGACATTGATGATAGGCGATACGGGGCACGATCTGCAGATGGCGGTCAGTGCGAAGGTGCCGGCATTGGCGGTGAGCTACGGGGCGCATCCCAGGGACAGTCTCACCGGGTTCAATCCGCTCGCCTGCATCGAAACGCCGCAGGAACTGGGACCATGGCTGGAAAAGTACGCCTGAACACCGTCCGCGACCGCCATTGCGATCCCGGCCCGCCCGGGGTGGGGAATGACGCGCGCGCGATTTGCGCCAGCGGCGATCTCGCCGACGGCGGCGACGGCATCCGCTTCGATATCGAACGCAAAGGGGAGACCGTGCCTGCATTCATCGTTCGCCACGGCGGCAAGGTCTACGCCTACCTCAACCGCTGCGCCCACATCGCAATGGAACTTGACTGGAAACCTGGGAAGTTCTTCGATGCCGAGGGCGAGTATTTGATATGCTCGACACACGGCGCACTATATGCGCCGGAAAGCGGCGCCTGCCGCGGAGGACCGTGCCGCGGCGCCGCGCTGAGTCGACTGGATGTCTACGAAGCCGACGGCAAAGTTTATCTGATGAAGGATTGATGCAATGGCAGAAGACGGTAATAGCTGGGAGCGCAAGGCGCTGGAGAAGCTGGCATTTGCCGCCCTGAAGGAGCAGACCAGGGCGCGCAGATGGGGCATTTTCTTCAAGCTTTTGACGTTTGCTTACCTTACTTTCATCCTGCTGATGGTGATTCAGTGGAGCGGCGAAAGCGAGCTCATGTCCGACGGCAAGCACACCGCCCTGGTGGAACTGGAGGGGGTGATCGATGCCAAAGGCGACGCCAGCGCCGAAAATATCAACGATGCGCTGCAAAGCGCGTTCAAGGACAAGAACACGCAGGGCGTGATCCTGCGCATCAACTCGCCCGGCGGCAGTCCGGTGCAGTCGGGCATTATCAACGACGAGGTGCGGCGGCTGCGCGGCGTCTATCCGAATACGCCGCTGTATGTGGTGGTCGAGGACATCTGCGCCTCGGGCGGCTATTTCGTGGCCGCCTCGGCCGACAAGATCTACGTCAACAAGGCGAGCCTGGTCGGTTCCATCGGCGTGCTTATGGATGGTTTCGGTTTCGCCGGCAGCATGGAAATGCTGGGCGTAGAGCGGCGCCTGCTTACGGCAGGCGGGAATAAAGGCTTCATGGATCCGTTTTCCCCGGTGGACGCGAAGCAGAAAGATTATGCGCTAGCCATGCTGAACGACATTCACCAGCAGTTTATCGACGTGGTGAAACAAGGCCGCGGCAAGCGGCTGAAGGACGACCCGGATTTGTTCAGCGGCCTGGTTTGGACAGGGCAGAAAGCGGTGGAGCTGGGTCTGGCCGATGGCTACGGCAGCATCGAATCGGTGGCACGCGACGTAATCAAGGCCGATTTGATCGTCGACTACACGCGTAAGGCCAATCCGCTGGAGCGCATCGCCAAGCGCGTCGGCGCTGCCGCCGCGAAAAGTTTCGCGGATTTCACGCTGCGCGAAAGCATACGCCTGCGCTAAATTGCGCCGCTGTGCGGACGAGAGATCGTCCGCACTTGCGCGGACGGCGTCCCGTCCGCGCGGATCGCCGATTGCGCACGGATGAAAAGCACATCCGCGCGCAATCGGCGATCTTGTATAAAACCCACCCTAGGCGGTCTCGCCTTTAATGACCTCTAAACCGCCAGCAGCAGGAACAAAGCCGGCCGTCGCTCGAGTTGCGGCGGTTTTTTTTTCCAGTCCGCCACCGTCATGGTGCGGATATCCTCCCCCGACAGGGTGATTTCGGCGGCTACGCAAAGCAGTGTAGCGTTCGCGCAGGCGTCGAGGATGCTTTGCAGCAGCTTCTGGTTGCGGTACGGCGTCTCGATGAAGATCTGCGTCTGCTGCAGCCGCCGCGACTGTTTCTCCAGCTCGCGCAGGGCTTTTTCCCGTTCTCCCGCCGCCACGGGCAGATAGCCGTGAAATACGAAACTCTGCCCGTTAAGGCCCGAGGCCATGAGCGCCAGCAGGATGGAGGAGGGACCAACCAGCGGCACGACCCGGATGGCATGCTGCTGCGCATACAACACCAGTTTCGCGCCAGGGTCGGCAACGCCGGGGCAGCCCGCCTCTGACATCACGCCAAGGCTCAGTCCGGCCAGCAGCGGCGCCGCCAGCCCGGCGATAGCCGCTTCCGGGGTGTGCACATTCAGGGTGGCGATGTGCAGATCCTGCAGCGGTTTCATCATGCCGATCTGCTTCAGATAGGCGCGTGCGCTCTTGGGGTTTTCGGCGACGAAATAGTCGAGCCTGCGCACGCGTTCCTGCACCTCCTGCGGAATGACCGCCGTCAGCGCGCTCTCGCCCAGCGTGGTCGGGATGAGGAACAGCGTTCCGGCGTCCATGCTCAAGTCGAAATCTACAGAATGCTGACGCCTAGCGCGGCGAGCATTTCAGTGAGCGCTATCAGAGGCAGCCCGATCAGGGCATTGGGATCCGCGCCGCGCATTTCGGCGATGAGCGCGATGCCCAGGCCCTCGCAGCGGGCGCTGCCGGCGCAGTCGTAGGGTTGCTCGCGCCGGAGATAGCGCTCGATTTGCGCATCGCTGTAATCGCGAAAGCGCACGTAATAAGGCAGGACCCGTGTCAGCGCCTGGCCGCTCGCGGCATCGCAAACGCACAAGGCCGTGTGAAACGCCACTTCCTTGCCGCGCATGGCTTTGAGTTGGCGCAGGGCATTGGCGTGATTTCCGGGTTTGCCGAGCACCGATCCTTCCAGTATGGCTACCTGGTCCGAACCGATCACAATCGCCTGTGGAAAGCGATCCGCGACCGCGCGCGCCTTGGCCTCGGCCAGGCGCCTTGCGCTGTCCTCGGGTGCCTCGTTCGGCAGCGCAGTTTCGTCCACAAGCGGAGCAGCGACTTCGAACGGCAGCCCCAGTCGGGCGAGCAACTCGCGCCGGTATTTCGAGGTCGAGGCGAGAACGATTTGCGGCGTCGATTGCATGAGTGAGCGAATTTAACCACGGATTCGCGCGAAATTGCGCAGTTCGATAGTGCCAGTCTCAGGCTAGGCTAGCGGCAGCGTTGCGCGATCAGTTGTTCCAGTTGCGCGATCGATGCTCTTTGCTCCTCCTCGCCCTGATAGACGCGTTCGCCTTTCTCATCGAGCCGGTACCAGCGCCGTGCCGCTTTCGCCTGGGCGAGACGGTCGCGCGCCTGGTTGCATGCCAGGCGCTTGGTTGCCTCCTGCTGCTTTTGTTTAGCCTCTGCCTGCTCGGCTTCAACGCGGCGGCCGCGAAATTCCAGCTCCTTGTCCTGCCAGCTCGGTTGCGCAGCCTTTCCCGGCACCGGCCCCGGATTGGCCAGGCGCTGCTCCACCTCCCGCGCGTTCCTGCCCTGCGGGGCGCGCTCGCCGTAATGCGTTATGCCTTTCTCATCCACCCATTTATATACTTGGGCGCTGGCCGGGCCGAGCAGGGTCCACAAAATGCAAAACCTCAGCAAGGTGTTGAAAATTTTGTTTTTCCTTTGACAGCGAGGGGCAAAAATAATATCATGCGCGCCTATGTTGCAACCGGCGGCCATCGACGGTTTGGCGTTTGTCCGCGCCGCTGGGGTGCTAAAGGGGCGGCTAGGCATCGAATCCCTGCCGCGGCTCGCCCAATCCGGCTGTACGGGCTCGGTCCTCGATTTCGTCCTCACCGGCGTGATCAACGAGCGCGGCAAATCCGAACTCAGGCTGGCCGTGGATGGGAGTGTGCGCCTGCAATGCCAGCGTTGTCTCGGCGATATGGATTTTCCGCTTCGGTTTGAAGCGCAACTGGAGCTCGCAGCCAGCGAAAACGACATTCTGGCGGCCGATGATGATATAGAACGAGTCGTGGCGACGCGCGACATGAATATTGCGGTTTTGGTGGAAGATGAGCTTATATTGGCTTTGCCCATGGTACCCAAACATGAGCAATGTCGTGCGGCAACAGAATCGGATGGGGGTGCCAAGCCCTCGGCGTTTCAGGCGCTCGCCGCGCTAAAAAATTGAACGGGCAAGGAGCATAGACATGGCAGTCCAGCAGAACAAGAAGTCACCCTCGAAACGTGGGATGCATCGCGCTCACGATTTTCTCACCAATCCACCTCTGGCCGTGGAACCGACCACGGGCGAAGTGCATCTGCGCCACCATATCAGCCCCAGCGGCTACTATCGCGGCAAGAAGGTCCTCAAGTCCAAAGGCGAATAAGCGCACCCGGCCCAGCCGGAACGGGTAAGGCGCACAATTGCCGCGCGGCAAGTTTGATCGATTGCCGCCTTTCAGCCGCAAACAATTAATTGGATACCACGGTAGCCATCGATTGCATGGGAGGCGATCACGGCCCCAGCGTGACCGTTTCCGCCGCGCTCAATTTCCGGAAATCCCATCCGCATAGCAATCTCATTCTGGTCGGTTTGCAGGATGCGATTGACGCCGAGCTGCGCGCGCGCCACGCGACACCGGGTCCGAATCTGCGCGTGCATAACGCCACCCAGGCGGTGGGCATGGACGAGGCACCTGCGCTGGCGCTGCGCGGAAAGAAAGACTCCTCCATGCGCGTCGCGGTAGACCTGGTCAAAAGCGGAGATGCGCACGCTTGCGTCAGCGCCGGCAATACCGGAGCGCTAATGGCGATCTCGCGCTTCGTGCTGAAGACCTTGCCGGGGATAGACCGTCCGGCCATAGCCGGTATCATGCCGACCCTGAAAGGCGAGGCGTATGTGCTCGACCTGGGCGCCAACGTCAATTGCACGCCCGAGCACCTGCTGCAGTTTGCCATCATGGGCGCAATGCTGGTGTCTGCCATGCAGCACAAGGAACGACCCAGCATTGGCCTGCTCAACATCGGCGAGGAAGAGATCAAGGGCAATGAAGTGGTAAAACAGGCGGCCGAACTGCTGCGCGCGAGCGGCCTCAATTTCTACGGCAACGTCGAAGGCGACGACATATTCAAAGGCACTACCGACGTGGTGGTATGCGACGGCTTTGTCGGCAATGTCGCACTCAAGGCCGTAGAGGGTGTGGCCAAGATGCTCGGCTCTTTCCTCAAAGACGAATTCAAGCGCAACTGGTTCACCTATGCTTGCGGCGTGACGGCTCTGCCAGTGCTCTCTGCGTTCAAGCGTCGGGTGGATCCGGCGCGTTACAACGGCGCCAGCCTGCTCGGCCTGAAGGGCATCGTGGTAAAAAGCCACGGCTCGGCCGATAGCTTCGGTTTCGAGAACGCGATAGCGCGCGCCTTCGATGAAGTGCGCGAAGGCTTGCTGCAGCGCATTTCCCAACGTCTGGCTGCGGAAACCACATGATCTATTCCAGAATTATCGGCAGCGGCAGTTATTTGCCTGGCCGGGTCGTTACCAACGACGACCTGGCCCAACGCATGGATACCTCGGATGAATGGATCCGCGCGCGCACCGGCATCCGCCAGCGGCATATTGCGGAAGAGGGGGAAACCTCCAGCAGTCTCGCATTCGAGGCGAGCGGGGCGGCCATCGCCAGTGCGGGAATCCGCGCGGCGGACATTGATCTCATCATCGTCGCCACCTCGACGCCGGACTACATCTTCCCCAGCACTGCCTGCCTGCTGCAAGCCAAACTCGGGATTAAAGGCTGCCCCGCGTTTGACCTGCAGGCGGTATGCAGCGGTTTCGTCTATGCCCTCGCGACGGCCGATCTGTTCATACGCTCCGGTCAACACCGCTGTGCGCTGGTAGTGGGCGCAGAAGTGTTTTCGCGCATCCTCGACTGGAACGATCGCGGCACCTGCGTGCTGTTCGGCGACGGCGCCGGCGCCGTAATCCTGCGGGCGGATGACCAGCCCGGCATCATGGCGAGCGTTCTGCACGCCGATGGCAGCCACGCCGGCATCTTGTCGGTCCCCGGCAGCGTCTGCGGCGGCAAGCCGACCGGCGATCCGTTCCTGCGCATGGATGGGCCGGCTGTGTTCAGGTTTGCGGTGCGCGTGCTCGATGAGGTCGCGCGCGAGACTCTGGCAAAATGCGGGCAGCGCGTGGAAGATGTCGATTGGCTGATTCCGCACCAGGCCAATTTGCGCATCCTGGAATCGACGGCGAAGCGCATGCATCTGCCGCTGGATAAACTGATCGTGACGGTGGACCAGCATGCCAACACTTCGGCGGCGTCGGTGCCGCTGGCGCTGGACAAGGCCATACGTGATGGGCGCATCAAGGCGGGGCACAAAGTCATGTTGCAGGGGGTCGGCGGTGGATTCACCTGGGGCGCCGCCCTGGTGCAAATGTGACGCAGGCACAGATCTGATTTTGGATTGGCAATGATGAAACTTGCAATGGTATTTCCCGGGCAGGGATCGCAGTCGGTAGGCATGATGCAGGCCTATGGTGACCTGACGGCGGTGCGCGAAGTGCTGGCAGAGGCGAGCGAGGCGCTGGCCCAGGATCTGGGCAAGCTGATGGCCGAAGGACCGGCCGAGCAGCTTAACCAGACGGTCAATACGCAGCCGGTCATGCTCGCGGCAGGCTACGCCGCCTATCGTGCCTGGATCAGCCTGGGTGGAATCGAACCAACTGTCGTCGCCGGGCACAGCCTGGGCGAGTACACTGCGCTGGTGGCGGCGGGTGTGCTGCGCTTTCGCGACGCGCTGCCGCTGGTGCGTTTTCGCGCTCAGGCGATGCAGGAAGCTGTGCCGCAGGGCCAGGGCGCGATGGCCGCGATCCTGGGGCTGGAGGAGGACGGGGTGCGCGCTGCCTGCGAGGAAGCTGCACAGGGCGAGGTGGTGCAGGCGGTGAATTTCAATTCCCCCGGGCAGGTGGTGATCGCCGGCCATAGCGCCGCGGTCAAGCGCGCCTGCGACGCGGCCAAAGCCAGGGGGGCCAAGCGCGCGTTGCCGCTTCCGGTAAGCGCGCCTTTCCATTCAGTGCTGATGCAGCCCGCCGCAGAACGCCTGCAACAGTATCTTCAGAGCGTTGAGTTCACGGCGCCGCGCATTCCGGTTATCAATAATGTGGACGTGATGAGTTACGCCGATCCGGCGCAAATCAAGGATGCGCTGGTACGCCAGGCCTATCACCCGGTGCGCTGGGTGGAGACCATTCGCGCATTTGCCGCCCAGGGCATCACCCGGGTTGCAGAATGCGGACCGGGCAAGGCGCTGGCGGGCATGACCAAGCGCATCGATGCCAGTCTGGAATCGCTCGCCCTGGCAGATCAGGCCAGCATCGAGCAGGGCGCTGGACAGCTCAAAGGAGGGTGATCATGCTGCAGGGACAGGTTGCATTGGTAAGCGGGGCAACGCGCGGCATAGGCAAAGCCATTGCACTCGCGCTGGGTGCGCAGGGCGCGACCGTCGTCGGCACTTCGACTTCGGCGGCCGGCGCCGCCGCAATCAGCGATTATCTTGCCCAGGCGAAGGCCGGTGGTAAAGGCGCAGTTCTGGATGTAAATGACGCCGCCGCCATCGAAGCGCTGGTGGCCGAGATAGAGCGGGAATTCGGCGCGGTGGGCATCCTGGTCAATAATGCCGGCATTACGCAGGACAATCTAGCCATGCGCATGAAGGAAGCCGAATGGGATGCGGTGATCGACACCGACCTGAAATCGGTATTTCGCCTGTCGCGCGCGGTGCTGCGCGGCATGATGAAAGCCCGCAGCGGCCGCATTATCAGCATCACCTCGGTGGTCGGCAGTTCGGGCAATCCCGGACAAATCAATTATGCCGCCGCCAAGGCCGGCGTCGCCGGCCTGTCGCGCGCCCTGGCTCAGGAAATTGCCAGCCGCAATATCACGGTAAACTGCATCGCACCGGGTTTCATCGACACGGATATGACCCGCGCATTGAACGAGCAGCAGCGCGAGGCGATCCTCAGCCGCATCCCGCTCGCGCGACTGGGAAAAGCGGAGGACGTCGCCGCGGCAGTGGTGTTCCTGGCTTCGCCGCAAGCCGGATACATTACTGGTGCGACGCTGCCGGTCAACGGCGGGATGTACATGGCATAAATGCCGAATTACCAAACGTCAGGCAATGAATTTTGGTAAAATGCCTGGCAGTTTCCGAAGCTAAAAAAGAGGGAAGGAGAATCAAATGGAAAATGTTGACCAACGAGTAAAGAAAATCGTCGCCGAGCAGCTGGGCGTAAACGAGGCGGAAATAAAGAACGAGTCCTCTTTCATTGACGACCTGGGTGCAGACTCGCTGGATACGGTGGAACTTGTCATGGCTCTGGAAGAAGAATTCGAGACTGAAATCCCGGACGAAGACGCAGAAAAGATCACTACCGTCCAGCAAGCAATAGATTACGTCACCAGCCACGCCAAGAAAGCCTGATCTCCAGCGCCCCGCGCGTATTTTGCCGGAGGAATATTGTCCCGCCGCAGAGTCGTCATTACCGGGCTGGGCATTGTTTCCCCGGTAGGAAATAGCGTCGCCGAAGCCTGGGCCAATATTCTCGCCGGAGTTTCCGGCATCACCAGAATTAGCCGTTTCGACGCTTCGCGTCTGACCTGCCAGATCGCGGGGGAGGTGAAAAATTTCGAGCTCGCCCAGTATCTGGAACGCAAGGAAGCGCGCCATATGGATACCTTTATCCATTACGGCATGGCGGCGGGCATACAGGCGCTGCGGGATTGCGGCTTGCAGGTCACTTCCGAGAATGCCGAGCGCATCGGCGTCAACATCGGCTCCGGGATCGGCGGTCTGCAGATGATCGAGCAGACCCAGCGCGAGTTGCTCGCGCATGGTCCGCGCAAGATTTCACCGTTTTTCATACCCAGCACGATTATCAACATGATTTCCGGGAACCTGTCGATCAAGTACGGCCTGAAAGGCCCGAACCTTGCCATGGTGACCGCCTGTACCACGGCGACCCACTGCATCGGGGAATCCGGACGACTGATTGAATATGGCGATTGCGATGTGATGGTCGCCGGTGGCGCCGAGGCGGTGGTCACGGAACTTTCCATGGGCGGTTTTGCCCAGGCACGTGCGCTTTCGACCCGCAACGACGATCCGGCCGGTGCCAGCCGTCCCTGGGACCGCGACCGCGATGGCTTTGTGCTGGGCGAGGGCGCAGGCGCGCTGGTGCTGGAAGAGTACGAGCATGCCAGGGCGCGCGGCGCAAAGATTTATGCCGAACTGGCGGGATACGGCATGAGCGGTGACGCTTTCCACATGACCGCACCGCGCGAGGACGGAGAAGGTGCGGCGCGTTGCATGAACAACGCGCTTCGCAACGCCCGGCTGAACGCCGACCAGGTCGATTACATCAATGCCCACGGTACCTCGACCCCATTGGGAGACCTCGCGGAAACCACTGCCGTAAAGCGCAGCCTCGGCGCGCACGCGAATCAAGTTGCGGTGAGTTCAACCAAATCCATGACCGGTCACCTGCTGGGCGCGGCAGGCGGCGTGGAGGCCATATTTTCGGCGCTGGCAATACACGATCAGGTGGCGCCGCCCACGACCAATCTGTTCAACCAAGATCCGCAATGCGACCTGGACTATGTGCCGAATACCGCCAGACCCATGAGAATCAATGTGGCGCTGTCGAATTCTTTCGGCTTTGGCGGCACCAACGGCACCCTGGTTTTCAGCCGGATTTGATCCAAGCATTAAGCGTTTCCCTAAGACCTTCCCGCGTTCTCGCTCTGGTTTTGACGCTTATGGCCGGGGCGGCACTGGCCAGTGCCTGGATCGGTTTGCCGGGTCTGGCTTTTGCGCCGGTCGCGCTGGGCATCGTCCTCGCCTGGAGCTGGCATCTGGCCCGGGCACTGCAGCGCGGAACAGCCGCAATACGCACCCTGGAATTGAACGCGAGCGGCGCAATTCGCTATCAGGACAGCCTGGAACAGTGGCACGAGGCCGAGATTCTGTCTGGCGGCTACGTATCCGGCTGGCTGATCGTGGTGATTCTGGGCATCGACGGCAAGCGCGATCGCTCCCTGGTGCTGCTTCCGGACAGCGCCGAGACGGGGGAACTGCGCCGGCTGCGTGCCTGGCTGCGCTGGCGTCCCGCCCGTCCGTGAACTTTGCGCTCCGCCGGCGGTCATAACCGGGTCGTCCCAGTAGCGAGAGGCAAGGATTGAAATTTCCCGGCAGCGGCGCGACGCCTATCGAAATGCTTGAACTGGACTTCGTCCCTGGTGCGGCGTTCCCGCGTACGACCAAACGCTTGGGTTATACTGGGGTTCGTCTGGGTGCGGTAAGCGAACAACAGCCTCAGGGTTTCCGGGAAGGGCGGCGCATGAGTGAGCGCGACATTGACCAGCAACTGGTCGAGCGTGCGCAGCAGGGCGACAAGCGTGCATTTGAATTGCTGGTCGGCAAGTATCAGCGCAAACTTGGACGCCTGCTGTCGCGCTTTGTCCGCGATGCAGGCGAGGTCGAAGATGTGACGCAGGAGGCCTTTATCAAGGCCTACCGCGCATTGCCCTCGTTTCGCGGTGACAGCGCTTTCTACACCTGGTTGTACCGGATCGGCATCAACACGGCCAAGAACTACCTGGCTTCGATGGGCCGGCGCGCCCCCACCAGCACCAACTATGATGCCGAAGACGCCGAAGCGTTCGACGACAGCGATCAGCTGCGCGACCTCAATACGCCGGAAAATCTGCTGATGAGCAAACAGATTGCACAAACGGTGAACCAAAGCATGGATCGGCTGCCTGAGGAATTGAAGACGGCGATTATGCTGCGCGAGATCGAGGGCATGAGCTACGAAGATATCGCGAAAATCATGGATTGCCCGATAGGCACGGTGCGCTCCCGCATATTCCGTGCGCGCGAGGCGATTGCGGAGCAGCTGCGTCCGCTACTGGATATATCTAGTGAAAAGAGATGGTGATGCCATGAAAGAAACCTTGTCGACCTGGATCGACGGCGAATTGAGCGGCCAGCAGGCCGACGCGCTACCGGCGCAACTCAGGGACGACGCGCAGTTGCGCCGCAGCTGGGACTGCTACCATCTGATCGGGGACGCCATACGCGGCGTCCATGGTCCCGATCTGTCCGCGGCGATTCGCGCCCGCCTCGAGGCCGAACCCACGGTGCTCGCGCCGCAGCGCCGCCGCGATCCCGGGAAATTGCGCTGGGCCGCCCTGTCGATGGCGGCGAGCGTTGCCGCGGTGGCCTTCGTCGGCTGGATAGCCTTGCCCGGCGCGCAACCGGGTTCGCCGCAGATTGCCGCGGTCCCGGCACACGAAATCCGACCGGTCGCAATGCCGGCCGGCGAGGGCGCAAAGGACTACCTGCTTGCGCATCAGCGCTACTCTCCGAGCAGCGCGATGCAAGGCGTCGCGCCCTACGTGCGCACGGTGGCTGAGCAACGGAGCAGCACGGGCCGATGAGGATTCTGGCTCTGCTATTGTTTGCGCTGCTGGCACAGGCGGCGCGGGCGGAAGACGATGCGCTTGCGTGGCTGCAGCGCATGCATGCGGCGACACAGAAGCTCAGTTACACGGGAACCTTCGTTTATCGCAGCGGCGACCAATCCGAAACCTCGCGCATCGTCCATGTCGTTGGACAATATGGAATACGTGAGCGGCTGGAGACCCTGGAAGGCTATCCGCGCGAAATTGTGCGCTGATATCATGCAGGTTCTCCGGCAGCAGGCCCGGGAAGAATTTGTAGTCGGTCTGCTTGTCGACTTTTACCGTCATGCGGCCG
>CAKKSJ010000061.1 GCA_919902965.1 Burkholderiales bacterium | reverse complement strand
TCGAAATCGATCGCCTCGACGACCGGCCGGTGGTGCAGGACCTGCTCGCGCTCACGCGTGCGTTCGCGCATCGCGGCGACCGCCTCGCCTGGCTGGCGATCCTGCGCGCTCCCTGGTGCGGCCTGACGCTCGCCGACCTGCACGCGCTCGCCGGTCCTGAAGCTGCCGCAGGCGCGGGGGTCCTTGCACAAACGATATGGTGCGCGATCAACGACGAGCGCGTGCTGCTGCGCCTCAGCGCAGATGCCCGCTTGCGCCTGGCGCGCGTTCGCCCCGTGCTCGCCGTCGCGCTCGCCGGGCGCCAGCGCGCCGCGCTGCGCGATGCGGTCGAGGGCAGCTGGCTCGCGCTCGGCGGCCCCGCTTGCGCCGGATCCGAGACCGAACTTGAAGACGCGGAAACCTATCTCGACCACCTCGAATCCATGGAGGAAGCCGGCGCGATCGCCGATTTCGAAGCCTTCGAGCAAAGCCTGGATAAACTCTATGCCTTGCCGGACATGGCCGCCGGCGAGGACACCGTGCAGATCATGACCATCCACAAGGCCAAGGGCCTGGAGTTCGATCACGTCATCGTGCCCGGCTTGGGCAAGACGCCGCCCGCCGAACGAAACAAGCTGTTCCTATGGATGGAACGCCCGGCGCAGCCGGATGCGTCGATGTCGCGCAGCCTGGCATCGAGCACGAATCTGCTTCTCGCCCCGATCGAAGAGACCGGGGCCGAGCACGATGCCATCTACGCCTGGATCAAGGCGCTCGCCGCTGAGAAAGCAGGCTTCGAGGACGGGCGCGTGCTCTACGTCGCGGCCACGCGCGCCAAGCGAGGTCTGCATTTGTTCGGGGAGGTGCGGCTCGCCGTGGAGGATGAAGCGCAAACGGCGCGCACACCCGACTCGCGCAGCCTGCTGGCGAAACTTTGGCCGGCGGTAGCAGAGGCGTTTCAATGCGCTGCCGCCGCGGCTGAAGTTGCGCAGCCGGCTGCGGCCGCGTCCGGCGACAGCGTCCACTATCAGTCGTTGCGCCGCCTGGTGTCTGCATGGGCCATGCCTGCGCCGCCGCCCGCGCTCGCATGGAACGCCGCGCGGGAGAGCGCGCGCGCCCAGGACGACATCGACTACTCCTGGGTGGGCGAGACCGCGCGCCACGTCGGCAGCGTCGTGCATCGCTGGCTGCAAATAATTGCCGAGGACCAACTGCAGGGCTGGGACGCGGCGCGCATCGGGGGCTTGCGTGCCGTCTTCAGCAAGGAACTCATCGCACGCGGCGTCGAGGCTGCGCAACTGGCCGGCGCCGGCACACGTGTAACCATGGCGCTCGCCAAAGCGCTCGCCGACCCACGCGGCCAATGGCTGCTCGGTCCGCAGCGCGAGGCGCGCAACGAATACCGGCTCACCGCCGTGATCGATGGCGTGCGGCGCAAACTGATCATAGACCGCAGCTACACCGACGACCAGGGCAGGCGCTGGATCGTGGACTACAAGACCAGCGCTCACGAAGGCACCGACCTGGACGGTTTTCTCGACCAGGAGCGCGAACGCTATCGCGCGCAACTCGAGCGCTACGCGCAGGCGCTGGCGCAAGGCGAGGCGGCGATGCTGGGACTTTACTTCCCGCTGCTGGCGGGGTGGCGGGAGTGGGACGCCTAGAGCTCATTACAAAATGAGGGGATATCCC
>CAKKSJ010000060.1 GCA_919902965.1 Burkholderiales bacterium | reverse complement strand
CCTGTAGGGGATATCCCCTCGTATTGTTACAGACTTAAGTACCGGGAAACGCAGATGCGGGACGCCGAGGGCAAGCTGCCGCTGAGCCAGTTACCGCACAAGCAGGCAGCGGGCACGGGCTCCATTTGTCTGCTCGAAGGCGTGCGGGTGCTCGATCTGACCACTTCCATTGCCGGCCCTTACGCGACCTTGTTGCTCGCCGACTTTGGCGCCAACGTGATCAAGGTGGAGCGGCGCGAAGGCGATGATACCCGTGGCTGGGGACCACCTTTCCTGGCGCAGCAATCACTGTGGTTTCTTTCTGTAAACCGCAACAAGCGTAGTATCACGCTCGATTTCAGCCAGCCCGAGGGGCGCGAACTGCTACACGCGCTGGTGTCGCACCACGATGTCGTGGTCACCAATCAAATCGAACGCAGTCAGCGCAAACTGGGCATAGACTATGCGACGCTGTCGGCGCTTTGTCCGGGGCTGGTGCATGTGTCGATCACGGGCTTTGGCGTGCTCGGCGCGCGCAGCGATTTGCCGAGCTACGATTTGATTGCGGAAGGCTATAGCGGCGTCATGGACCTGACTGGCGAGGCCGGCGCGCCGCCGCAGAAAGTCGGAACGCCTGCGGCCGACATGCTTGCCGGCATGGATGCGGCGATGGCGGTCGCCGCCGCCATGTATCGGCGACGCGCCGACGGCAAAGGCTGCGCGATAGACATTTCCATGGTCGAAAGCATGACGCGCTTCATGGCGCCGCGGCTGGTATCGTTTCTGGGCTCGGGCGAGTTGCCGCGGCGCTCGGGCGCACGCGACAGCGTGGTCGCCGTCTATCAGGCCTTCGACACCGCGGATGAACCGATCACCCTGGGTCTCGGAAACGACGGCATCTGGCGCCGCTTCTGGGCGGCGGTGGGCGAAGCGGACTACGGCGCCGATGCGCGTTTCCGCAGCAACCAGGACCGGCGCGCTGCGCGCCCCGAGATCGTCGCACGGATTCAATCGGTATTGCGGCAGCGCAAGCGCGACGCATGGCTGGACTTGTTCGCGCAGCATCGCATCCCCGCCGGACCGATCAACCGGCTCGACGAAGTCGCCGCCGACCGCGAACTGCATGCGCGCGGAATGCTATATTCGGTAGGGGCGTTCGACACAGCGATTCCGCAGGTGGGCCTGGGCATACATATCGACAACTCGTCCGAAACCTACCGCACGCCGCCGCCGGGCCTGGGAGAACATACGGATGCGGTGCTGCGCGAATTGCTCGGCGTAGACGACGCGCGCCTGGCTCGATTGCGGAAAAACAAAATCATCTGAGGAAGCCATGGCATACGAAGAGATTGTTTACGCAGAAGACGGGCCGGTCGGCACGATTACGCTCAACCGCCCGGACGACGGCAATATGTTCACGCCGCGCATGTGCCACGAAATACGCGAGTGCATTAACGACATCCGGCGCGAAACCCGCACCCGGGTGATCGTGCTCACCGGCGCCGGCGAGCGTTTTTTTTGCATAGGCGGGCGCAAACAGGGGATGGAGAAGACCACGCTTTACCCCGGGACGCTGCAGACGCTGGAGATGTACGAGAGCATAGACCGGCTGCAAAAAACCGATGACCGCCTCGGGCAAGACCCTAAAACGCGAACTGGTCGCATGGGCGCGCGAGAGCCGCATTCAGCCCACACCCTGCCGCCTCGGCGGCGCCGCAGGAACTAGCTAGAACCGACGAGGGCCACCATGAGCGTACATCTGACGCGGCAAGACGAATTCGCGCTAATTACTCTGGACCGTCAGGAAGCGCTTAATGCGCTTTCTACCGCGGTCTTGCGGGAGTTGGCGCAGGCCTTCGATCAGGTGGCTGCGGGCGATGCACGCGCCTTGATCATTACCGGCGCCGGTGCCAAGGCGTTTTGCGCCGGCGCCGACATCAAGGAACTCACCGGCCGCAGTCTCAGCGAGCAAAGGAGCGACGCGGCCTTTGGCCAGGCGGTGCTGGCGCGTCTCGACGATCTGCCGATGTTTTCCGTTGCCGCCATCAACGGCTACGCCTTCGGCGGCGGCATGGAACTCGCGCTCGCCTGCACGTTTCGCATCGCCGTGGCGAGCGCGAAAATGGGCTTGCCGGAAATCAAGCTCGGCCTGATTCCGGGTTACGGCGGGACGCAGCGGCTGCCGCGCACCGTGGGCGAAGCGCGCGCCCTGGAAATGATCATGAGCGGACGCACGCTGGACGCGGAAGAGGCGCTGCGCATCGGCCTGGTGCACCGCGTCGTAGACGCCGATCTGCTGCCCGCCGCGATCGGCTTCGCGCGTGGAATCAGCGGCTTTGGCCTGCCCGCGCTGCGCCTCGCGCGCGCTGCCGTCAAGCGCGCGCACGACGTTCCCTTGCACGAAGGTCTGAAAATCGAAGCGGACCTCAATACGCTTGCGTTCCAGACCGGGGATGCGACCGAAGGCATGAATGCCTTCATGGAAAAGCGCAAACCGCGGTTTCAGGATCGCTAGCCTCGCGGACCTGCCAGCTCGCGATTCATCCTGCAGCTGCTGGGCAAGGCCGTATCGCCTGGAGCGAGACGCAGCAGCGTGCGGAATCCATAGCCGCTGCCCTCGTTGTCGTAGCGCACGCCAGGGATGTCGCTTCCGGATTTCTGCATGATCGATACATACAGCGGCTGTATCAGCTGATGGTCTTCGGCGCGCATGCTTGCTTCGTGAAAGCCGGTGCGAAAACGCATGCCCTCCAGAGCCCCGGCCACAGCGGCCGCCTCGGTGCTTCCTGCCTTCTCGATCGCTGCAACCAGCATTTCGACCAGGACATTCATGCGCGCGTGCTGGTAGTCGTTCCTGGGTTCCGGATAGCGCCGGCGAAACGCTTCGACAAAGGCGTCCGATTCGGCGCCGCCTACGTTCGGATGCCATTCGGCGACAGCCAGCACCCGGTCCACGCCGGCGATCCCCATGGCGGCCGGCGCCCCGAGCCCATTGCCGTAAAAGGTGTAGAAGCGCGCTGCCAGTCCGGCGTCGCGTGCAGCCTTGACCAGCAGGGTGAGGTCGCTGCCCCAGTTGCCGGTGATTACTGCATCGGCGTCGCTCGCGATAATCTTGCTGATATAGGCGCCGAAATCCTTGACGCGGCCGATCGGATGCAGTTCATCGCCGACGATGGCAATGTCCGGCCGTTTTTCGGCGAGCATCTGCTTGGTGAGCCTGGAAACCTCGCGGCCGAAGCTGTAGTCCTGGCCGATGATATAAACGCGCCGGATGCGGCTGTCCACCTTCATTGCGTCGCCGAGCGCGTTCATGCGCATGCCGGCATGGGCGTCAAAGCGAAAATGCCAAAAACTGCATTGCGCATTGGTCAGCACCGGATCGACGGCCGAATAATTCAGGTACAGCAGGCGTTGTGCCGGGGTGCGCGCGTTGTGCTTCTCGATTGCGGCAATCAACGCGCCGGCCACCGCCGAGCTATTGCCTTGCGCCACGAAACGCACGCCGTCGTCGCTTAGGCCGCGCAGCATCATCAGCGCGTTGTCGGTATTGCCTTTGCTGTCGTAGGCGACCAGTTCGAGCCGGCGCGCGCCACCCGGCAGCTTGATGCCGCCGCGCGCATTCACGCGTTCGATCGACCACTGCAGATTGCGCTGCACCGCTTCGCCGGCGTTGGCGAACGGGCCGGACAGACCTTCGATCATGCCTATGCGCACAGGCGGCGGGTCCGCGCCTGTGGCTGCGCCGGCAGCAAGAGCCAGCAGCAAAAGCGCGGCGAAAAATGCGCGCTTCCGGGGATCGAAGCCTATCCGTAGCTTGGTCAAATCAAGTACCTCCTGCAGTTCCGGGTGGATCGCGCATTGCCCGTGTAGGGCAAAGTGGCCATGGTACTGAATTGCGCGGAGGATTTGTAGACACTTGCAAGGATTCGGCGTTTGGATGGTGGGCGATCGGCTGCCGCATATTTGCTGAATTCCAAGCTATGATGCGGCCAAATGAATGGTATGGAACTTCTACCGCATCCGGCGACGCCGCTGCCACAAGTCGATTCGCTGCGCGTTGCCTTGTCGTTTTCTGGCGATGGCAACCTGAGCGTAGGGTTCGACTGCCGTTGTCCTGCTGGAGTGCTGCGCTTGCCGCAGGTGCGGGCGGCGGACGCTGCGGATGGGCTCTGGCGCCATACCTGTTGCGAATTATTCGTGGGCGTGCAAGGCGACCCCGCCTACCGGGAGTTCAATTGGTCGCCTTCGGGGCAATGGGCGATATATGCATTTTCCGCTTACCGGGAACGCGCAGCGCCCCCGGTGCATGCGAGGCTGCCTGCAGCGGGGATAAAGTTCGCCGCAGCGCCCGGGGGCTGGACGCTGCGAGCGCGCATCAATGCCCTTGCATTGCCCGAGGCAGCTGCCGCGCAGATCGAAATTGGCGTCGCGGTGGTGTTGGAAACGGTGGTAGGCGGCTTGAGCTATTGGGCGCTGCGCCACGCGGCGGAGCGGCCGGATTTTCATGCTCGCGAGACTTTTGTACTGCGCCTAGCCGACATTGCTTAGAGGCCATTTCAGAATTACCGAAATGGCCCCTGATCTAGGGGAGCACGAGGGGAGATGTCCCCGCGTTTTGTAATGAGCTCTTAG
>CAKKSJ010000059.1 GCA_919902965.1 Burkholderiales bacterium | reverse complement strand
ACATCGGCATTCTCGGCGTGGACAAGCAGGGCGAGGAGTTCTACCAGATCTCCATAGGCGGCGCGCAGGGCGCGAACGCCTCGCTCGGCAAAGTAATCGGCCCCGCGTTTGCGCAGGAGCAGGTGCCCGAGATCGTCGAGAGGCTGATCGAAGTCTATCTCGCCGAGCGCGAACACGACGCAGAGCGTTTCATCGACACGGTGCGCCGCATCGGCATCGAAGCTTTCAGGGACCACGCGTATGCAACGACTCATCAAACACCGCATCGTAATCCAAGACAGCTGGCAGCTGCTTGAGCAGAATGCGCCTGGGGCGCTGCCGTTCAGCGGCGATGTGATCGTGCCGCTCGATCTGTGGGCGAAGGAGCGCGACGCGCTGTCGTTCCGCCTCGGCCGCGTCGGCGTCTGGTTGGAGGCCGACGCAGACCCCGCTGCGATCGCGCCCGATCTGGCGCATTTTCACCTGATCGCCATCCGCCTTGCTCGCTTCACCGACGGCCGCGGCTATTCGCTGGCGCGCCTGCTGCGTGAACGCTACGGCTATCGCCGCGAACTGCGCGCCATCGGCGACGTGCAGCGCGACCAGCTCTTTTATCTTTCCCGCTGCGGCTTCGACGCCTTTGCTCTGCGCGCGGATCAGGATCCCGATAAAGCGCTGCACGCCTTTGACGATTTCGGCGAAACCTACCAGGCCTCGGTGGAGCGGCCCTATCCCCTTTTCAGGCGGCGCCTGGATTCGGCGCCGCCCGTCACAACGGCCTGAACGCGCGCTACGGACACGCCAGCCGCAAAGCGGCGGCGCTTGGCTGAACCGGCTGCAGGCCCTACAATGCGCCGCAAGAGTTCGACAGCAGGCGGAACCTTGCGATGTCCGACGAATTCGTCGATTACGTGTTGGAGTTGTTCGGCCCGTTCGGCACGGTCGCGGCGCGCCGCATGTTCGGCGGCCACGGCGTATATCTGGACGGCCTGATGTTCGCCATCATCTCCGGGGACTCCCTCTACCTCAAGGCCGACGAAATGAACCGCATCGAGTTCGAGCAGGCCGGCTGCGGGATTTTCGCTTACGCGCGCAAGGGCAGGCGCGCCACGCTCAATTTCTTTCGCGCACCGGAAGATGCGATGGAATCCGCAGAGTTGATGCTGCCCTGGGCGCGCACCGCCTATGCTGCGGCTTTGCGCGCGAACGCGAAAAAGCAAGTGGCCGGCCAGGCGCAGGCCGCCAGGAAAATCGCGCGCCAGAGCCGGCCTGCACAGCCCTCCCCTGGGAAACCCGCGAAAAAAAGCCCAGCCGTGAAAAAGCCTGCCCGCCCGAAAGCGCCGCTGCAGCGCGGCAAGCGGGCGAGATGAACAAACGGCGTTTTGCCAGGCGCGAGGATCTGGGCCTGAGCAAGGCCGAGTTTGCGGTCCTTAAGCGCCTCAACACCCCGGATAAAATCCAGACTTACCTCGATGCGATTCCGCAGAACTTCGAGGTCGGGGGCGAAACCTGCCTGTCGGTGCGCGAAGTCCTGAGCCAGCGCCGCGCGCTGTGCATCGAGGGCGCCATGATCGCCGCCGCCGCTTTGTGGGTGCAGGGGGAACCGCCGCTGCTGATGGACCTGAAAGCGACGCGCGACTACGACCATATCGTGACGCTGTTTCGCCGCAACGGCTGCTGGGGGGCGATTTCCAAGACCAACCACCCGGTGCTGCGCTGGCGCGATCCTGTGTACCGCAGCCTGCGCGAACTCGCGATGTCTTATTTTCATGAGTACTGCAACAAGCGCCACCAGAAAACGCTGCGCAGCTATTCGGTCGCTTTCGACATGCGCCGGCTCGATCCGAAGACCTGGGTGACGCAGAAGAAAAGCTGCTGGGACGTAGGCCGGGCGCTGGATGCGGCGCGGCACTACCCGCTGGTCACGAAAAAACAAACGAAGCTGCTGCGCCTGCGCGATCCGCTGGAGCGCGAAGCGCAGAAGCTGCAGGATCACCGGCCGCCGCGGCGAAAATGAACCGCCGGCAGCCAGCCCAGGGGCCACGCGCGAGCGGCGTCCGGGATATGCTATGGCCAGTTGAGGCCGGACATGATCAAGGCAGTATATTCGGAGCACACACGGGAAGACGGCGCGCACGCCACCGGGGTGCTGTTTCGTTCCCGCATCGAGATCACGCGCATCCTGCAGCAGCTCGCCCGTGATCGCGCGGTGCTTTCGGCCGAAATCGGAGATGCCGGGCAGCTGTTTCTGACGCGGCTGCTGCAGGTCGACCCGGCCGGGGAATTTTTCGTTGTCGACTACAGTGAGGAACGACGTGCCAACACCGCGCTATTGGAGCAGCTATCCGTGGTGTTTCACGCAAGCGACAAGCGGGGGCGCATCGAATTCGCGGCAACCGCGCCGTCGGAAGCCGTGTTTGCGGGCGACCCTGCGGTTCGGTTCGCGCTTCCTCAGGCGCTGGTCAGATCACAGCTGCGCGAACACCCGCGATTCAAGATCCCTCTGGACGCATCGCTGCGCTGCATCGCTGACAGCACCGGCGTCGTGCCGTTCGAGGCGCGTATCGTTGACATCAGCCGGGGCGGCATGGGCGGCATGATCTATGACCCGGGAATAAAGCTCGCTCCCGGCACCATACTCAGGGATTGCAAGATAATGATGTCTGGCAGCAAACCGATCCTTGCCGACGTCGAAGTGCGCTACACCGCATCTGTATTGCAGCCCGATGGCAGCCTCGCGCAGCGCTCCGGCGTGAAATTTCTCGGCGAACCCGAAGGTATAGACGCACTCCTTGGCCGGTTCGTCATCGAGTTCGGCGACGAGCGCCGCAAGTCGTAGTCAGGCTTTGCTCCGATTCTTCTCCAGCCAGCCGTCGACCAAGGCGACGGTGCGGTCGACCACATCGGAGTGCATGCCTTTCTGTGCGGCGATGGTCTGCACCAGGCGGTCCGTGCGCTCGATATTGGGCACGCCCGCAGCCAGGGCCCGCGCTGCGGAGGACGGACTCCCCAGCGATTGCGCCGCGGCGGCGTATTTTTCAAACGGCACGAGGTCTTTCTCGTCCGCACCCATGGACAGGCACAACTTCACCACCCAGTTGTAGACCGCGCGCGATGCATCTATGTCGCCGTGCACCGCATCCTTGATCGGGATCATCCCGTCCTTCTGCACACAGCGGTAGTTCCCGGCTAGCAGCATGCTCCATTTCGCCAGCGGCACAAAAATGGAATCGTGCACCTTGAGCTTGACCGGCAGTTCGATCTTGCCGTCGCCCGCGTCGAAGCGCACCGCCTCGATATCCGACTCCAGCTGGCGCAGGATGGCGGTGTGTACGTCCGAATCGAAGCGGGCCGATTTGAAATTGGTCGGCAGCCTGACCTGCAGCACGTTGATCTTTTCCTCCGGCGGGCGAAATGCCTGCGGATCCGGGCTGCACAGGGTCATCAGCTTGGGATCAAAGTTGTCCCACACGGTGGGATCGGTATAGCAGCCCCTGCACGCGGCGGGATCGAGGCCGGGAATACGCGCCAGATAGGGCAGCGGCGGTATGTTCATGATCGACATGCAGGGAACTTTGGCTTTCGCGACCGCATCGAGCAGTTCACGCACGCCAGGCGAACGATACTGCGGCTCCTGCATGGCCAATGCGACCAGATCGAAATCGGCAGGATTGAATGCCGTGGTACCGCCGGCAGACAGTTGTCCGGACAGTTTCTTCGAATTGATTTCAACCAGGCCCGCGCGGCCTTTGACCGGCAGGCGCACGATGGCGCCTTCCTGGTTGATCAGCTCCGCCTCTGCGGGAAGACACACCAGCTTCACCGTATGTCCGGCAAGCGCCAGCTTGGTTCCCAGCAAGGAACCATAGGACGCGCCCATGATCAGTATCTTGTAGATGCTAGCCATAAAGAAACTCCTCTTTCCGGTCATGTGGAAAAAATGTCAGGGAGGTCGAATCCGGGTCGCGGCTTCGGTCCCAGTGCGGTTCAGGTCCAGGGTGTTGTTCAACCGGTGGTAGCGGCGCAAACTGTGACACACCATTCCAGTGCCCGCCGGCCTGATCTGCAAACTCAAGCTAGCTTGATACAGGCTTTGCTATTTCGGAGCATTGATCGAACGCAATAATTTGCCCGAAAGATGCGCTCCGCCGTTTTTCACAATGCGGAATGGCACTCGACCAGCGCTATAGGAACAGCGTCTGCGCGGACGCGGCGTACGCTCGTGGGATGCACAGGAGACCCCGCGCATGCCCGCGTGTTCGGCGCACCGCGTCAGTTGGCGCGGCGCGCGAAATAATTCGCCTCAGGCCACGCGCTTTCTCTGCTGTTGCTTCTGCTTCGCCGCCGTTGCATGCAGCGCGGCGTAGGCGCTGTGCGCGGCCGCTTCGGCGTCGCCCACGTGGATCGGCAAGCCCATGTCCGAGAGCACCGAACCGAGCGCAGAAAGGCACAGCATCACGTTCTCCGGCTTGCATGAATAGCCCATGAGGCCGATGCGCCAGATTTTGCCGGCAAGCGGCCCCAGGCCGGCGCCGATCTCGAGGTTAAATTCGTCCAGCAGGGTCTTGCGCACCTCCGCTTCGCGCGCCTTGGCCGCCTCGGGTATGTACACCGCGTTCATCTGCGGCAACTGCGACTCTTCCTTCACCAGGAATTTCAAGCCCATGGCCTCGAGGCCCGCTTTCAGCGCGAGGTGATGGCGCGTATGCCGCGCCCAGGCGTTTTCTATTCCCTCTTCCTTGAGTATCAGCAGCGCCTCGTGCAGCGCGTACAGGCTGTTGGTCGGTGCGGTGTGGTGATAGGTGCGGTTGGTCGCGCCCCAGTAGCCGAGCAGCAGGTTCATGTCCATGAACCAGGAGTGGATCTTGTCCTTGCGCGCCTTGACGTGATCGACCACGCGGTCGCTGAAGGAAACCGGCGACAGACCCGGCGTGCACGACAGGCATTTCTGGCTGGCGGAGTAAATCGCGTCGATCTTCCATTCGTCGACCAGCACGGGCGTGCCGCCCAGCGAAGTCACGGCATCGACAATGGCGAGCGCCTTGTGCTTGTGTGCAACTTCCACCAGCGTCTTCGCATCGGACTGCACACCGGTCGAGGTCTCGGCATGCACGAACGCCACCAGGCGCGCGTCCTTGTTCTTCTTTAGCGCGTCTTCCAGTTTCTGCGGATCGACCGCCTCGCCCCAGGCGTCCTCGACAATGATGGGCGTGCCGCCGGCGCGCTGCACGTTCTCTATCATGCGCCCGCCGAATACGCCGTTCCTGCAGACGACCACCTTGTCACCCGGAGCAACCAGATTGACGAAGCAGTACTCCATGCCTACCGAACCCGGGCCCGAAATGGGAAACGTGAGCGCGTTCTTGGTCTGATAGGCGTAACGCAGCAAGGACTTCAGTTCTTCCATCATTTCGACGAAAATCGGATCCAGATAGCCGATCGCCGGCAGACCCATCGCTGCCATTACGCGCGGGTTGATTTCAGAGGGTCCGGGCCCCATCAGCGTGCGCTGCGGCGGGTGGAAGGAAAAAATCCGTTTCGCTGGTGCGAAATCGCTCATGCTGTCACTCCCTGGAAGATGCGACCCGAACAGATCGTCGGGGCGCGATTTGACTCGAACCGGTTTTTTCGCATTGGCTTCGTTGAGCACTTCGACCGCGGCCACTTTGCCCTCGGTGGCATGCTCGACTTCCATCGCCCAGCGCGCCGGAACATAACCGGACTTGACCCAGTTATTGACGACTGCGCGATCCAGGCGCAAGCGCCGCGCCACCTCGGCCTGGCTGCCGAAAATCGATACCAATCGCTCAGCGCAATTCATGCACAAATTCTAGCATGGCAAACTGAGTTTGACAAACTGCAATTGATGGCCGGACTAGTCGGCTGTCGGCGTGGGCCTCGGCATGGCGGTCGCAAAAGCGGAAAAGTCCTCTGCATCAAAGGCTTTATCTCCGCCATCCACCACCACACCGGTGGCGAAAACCGCTGGAAAATCAAATAGAGTGCGGTCCAGCAAGTGAGAGGGCGCGACCCGCTGCAGGCTGTTAAATATGGTTTCAACCCGGCCCGGAAATTCCTTTTCCCACTGCCGCAGCAGTTGTTTCACCTGCTTGCGCTGCAACTGGTCCTGCGAGCCGCACAGGTCGCAGGGTATGACGGGAAAGGCGCGCGCCTCGGCGTAGCGCGCAAGGTCTTTTTCTTTCACATAGGCGAGCGGGCGGATCACCACATGCTTGCCGTCGTCCGAGCCGAGCTTCGGCGGCATGGCTTTCAGCTTGCCGCCGAAGAACAGATTCAGGAAAAAGGTTTCCAGGATGTCGTCGCGATGATGGCCCAGCGCGATCCTGGTGGCGCCGAGTTCACCCGCCAGGCGGTAGAGCACGCCGCGGCGCAGGCGCGAGCACAGCGAGCACATGGTCTTGCCTTCGGGTATCAGGCGCTTGACCGTCGAATAAGTGTCCTGCTCCGCGATCACAAATTCGATGCCCAGCGACTTCAGGTAATCGGGCAGCACATGCGCCGGATAGCCCGGATGCTTCTGGTCGAGATTCACGGCGACGATGTCGAACTCGACCGGCGCGCGCGCGCGCAGCTTCAACAGTACGTCGAGCAGGCCGTAACTGTCCTTGCCGCCGGACAGGCAGACCATGACGCGCTCGCCCGCGCCGATCATATTGAAATCGGCGATCGCCTGCCCGGCGAGGCGGCACAGGCGTTTCTCCAGCTTGTTCGCTTCGTAGCGCTGTTTTTCCAATTGCTTGTGGTCGGGGGCGTTCATGGGAAAGAATTGGCCGGTTCGAACTGCAAGGTCGAGCGACGATACCGCCCCGCGGCCTGCACTGCAAGCCCGATTTCCGGGGGCGGAATTCGCTCGAGGAGGGTCTGCTCTCACCACTGCAAACGGCAAGCGCTGATTTTTAAGAAAAGCTGCAGGCTAGCAGGTGATCTTTAGCGCGCAGCCGGGTGAAATTCAACCCGGTTGAACTCAAACCCGAGATCCTCTTCCTTCAGCCCCAGGGCACAGCCGAGTACCTGGGTAAAATAAACGACCGGGAGCTTGAATTCTTTTCCCATTTTTCTTCCGGCCAGCTGTTGATTGTTTTCATAGGCAATGCAGCAGGAGGGACAAGCGACCACCATGGCGTCGGCCCCTCTGTTCGACAGGGCTTCGAGCTTTTCCGCGGCGAGCTTCACGCTTACATCTTCGGCTGCGCCCCGGATCGTCAGGCCGCAGCAGAGGTTTTTCTCCGGGTAGTCGATCGTCTCTGCGCCGGCGCCCTGTATCAGTTTGTCAAGCGAGACAGGGTTTGACGGGTCATCAAAGTGATCATGCGCATGGCTCGGCTTCGCATAATGGCAGCCATAATGAATGCCAAACTTCAAAGACTTTAACGGGGCGCCGATCTCTTTGCTCAGCGCATCAAGTCCGTAATCCTCGTTCAAGAATCTCGCAAAATGCTTGACGCCGACCCCCTGGCGGTATTCCGGTACTCCCAGCGTCTTCAGCTTCTCGTTGACCCTGTCCCTCAGCTTCTCATCTTCCAATTGCAGTTTCGCTTCCGACAGGACCGCTACGCATCCGGTGCACAAGCCTATGATGTCCAGACCGCGCTCTTCCGCCAGGGCGAGATTGCGGGCAGCCATGAGCAGCGCGGCAAACAGATCCATAGACTTGACCGGAAACCCGCAGCAGCTGAATTCAGGAAGGTCGACGAGTTCTATGCCCAGACGTTTGGCCACGTTTCTGGTCGATATTTCGTATTTCAGGGCCCTGACCGGCGTTGCACAGCCCAGGTATAAGGCGTATTTCATAATAACTATCCGCCCGCTTTCGCTGCATCAAATATGCGGCTTATGAGAGTTGCGTTCTCCGCCAGAGGAGGAAGCCCCGCCTTCTCGCGTTTCTTATGGTCAAGGCCAGTCACCGGATACAGCCTGCCGGTCTTGAACAGGGCAGCCTTTTGCGCCTCGAGCAGCCCCGAGTTACGGCAGGATCTAAACGCCAGCGCCCTCAAGCTCCAGAGAATATCGGTTACCGCTATTCCCTGCGGACATCTCTCGGCACAGGTGAAACAGGTCGTGCATTTCCAAATTGCGTCGCCATCGATGAGTTCATCCACCGCGCCCCTGGCGATGAGCTGAAGCAGCCTGTGCGGTTGAAATGAAGGATCGATGCGGTTCACCTCGCAGCCGGAAGTACATTTTCCGCAGCGATAGCAGGATTTCAGGCTTGCTCCGTCAATGAGTGCATTGTCCATCTCACTGGATCCTCAGCGGATTTTTCCCCAACTGCTTCAGCTCCTCTACATATTCCTTTACCGTCGCGGCAAACTTCTCCGGATCGTCCCTGCCTATGCTCGCGAAGCGGACTCTTTCAGGCTCCAGATACATCTCCTTGAGCTTGTTCGAGACATCCGCCAATCTCGTTTTTGCCAGCGTGCTCCCGTGCAGATAATGACACTGGTTATCGGCGCATCCGGCGAGCAGAATCCCGTCCACGCCTTTTGAAATGGCCTCGGAGATGATCATGCCGTTCACGGCGCCCGAGCAGGGGACCATGACGCTGATCAGGTTTGGTGGGTAGGAGATGCTGTTCAGTCCCGCGTCATCCGCCGCCCGGTAGGCGTCGTTCTTGCACAGAAATCCGAGGATTACCGGTTCATCCTCTCCAAGATAGGACGTGTCCAGGACGTCTAACATTCCCGAAAGTTGCTCTATGCCGAGTTCGCCGAGCGAAATCGCGCCGATGGGGCAGCCCCCCATGCAGATGCCGCAGGCGCGGCACTTGAGAATATCAACTTGCGGAAATCCCTTGTCATCGTAGGCGTAGGCCTTGAACGGACACTCCTCCACGCAGCGTTTGCAGCGGTCGCACTTCAGGATATCGACGACCGGATAATCGGGACTGACCGCAATTTCGCCTTGAAGATAGCGCAGCGCCTTGGCGCTCGCCGCTCCTGCGCTCTCGATCGACCTCGAGACGTCCATGGGCGCGCGGCAGCAGCCGGCGGTAAATATGCCCTCCCGCTGGCTGTCCTGGGGATGACATTGCAAGTGCGACTCGATGAAGTCGTCTTTGTTCGTGGCCAGGCCGATTGCGTTCTTCAGCGCCGTCGTTCCGCGGGAAGCTTTCATACCGGTCGCGAGTACAACCAGGTCGGCGGCGAATTCGGTCCTTTCGCCTGCTATGAGGTCGAATACGGCAACGCTTATTCTTCCCTGCGCGTCCTGTCGCAGTTCGGAAGGGATGCCTTTAACAAAATGTATCCCGCTGGCTCTCGCCTGTCGGTACACAGCTTCGTACTCGCCCGGCGTCCGGATATCGTTGTAATAAATAGTTACCTCGTTATCGGGATTGGCCTGTTTGAGCAAAAGCGCTTGCTTGATGCTTACCATGCAGCAGACATCGGAGCAGTACGGCAGATGGCGTTCATCGCGGCTGCCGACGCATTGTATAAAGGCGGTTTTCTTCCGTTGCCCGAGGAATTGCGCCTGTTCCCGGGCGTTTCTTTCGAAATCCAGGTTCGTGATGACCTTTGCGAGTCTGCCGTAGCCGTATTCGCTAAGCGGCGTCGGATCAAAAGGTTCCCATCCGGTTGCGACAACAACGGCACCGGCGATGATCGTACGCACCTGATCCTTTTCCGGAGATTTGATTGCGTCGGACGAGGTGGTCTTTATTGAAACAGAAAAATTACCCGGCGAGCCGCTCAGGTTCTCAACCTCGGACGAGGTAAGGACATGAATGTGCGGGTTACTCTCCAGCCTGGAATACATGAGTTCCAGTCCGCAGGACGGCGGGCACAGGCGGGGATAATAGCGGTGCAGTTCGGATACCTTCCCGCCGAGATGAGGGTTCTTTTCGATCAGGAACACCTCGGCGCCCGCTCCCGCCAGGTCAAGAGCGGCATTGATGCCGGCAACCCCTCCGCCCACCACCAGCGCCGTCTTGACCGCGGGCACCACTACCGGTTCGAGGGCTTTGGAGTGCCTGATTTTCTCCAAAGACATCGCCAGCATCGCCCTTGCCTTTTTTGTCGCATTTTCGGGACTATCGGGATGGCACCGGCTGCATTGCTCGCGCAAGTTCACGCGCTCGACCAGATATTTGTTGATGCCGAGATCCGCGAATTCTCTGGTTTTCAGGGCAGGCGAACAGGCCGCGATCAGCACCCGATCGAGTTCGTACTTGTTGATGTCTTCCCGTATGGCGTCTATTCCGCGTTCCGAACAGAGACAGGAATCCTTGCTGACGGAGACCACCCCGGGTCGCCCGGATGCCTCCTGTGCGAGCACGTCGAGAGCGATCGTCTTTTCAATTTCGCCTGCGCAGCTGCAGAGGAAGACGCCGATTGTGATATCGCTCATAGGGCGGCAGGCGGTTCAGTGTTTGTTTCTCGTGCGAAAGGAAAATCTCTCCACCTTGCCGTCGATGTCGACGCAGGTCCAGGTTATGGAGTCGGTGCCCATCATGGGAATGAGCTTCGCGCCGTGGTATCCGAGCTGATAGGGAATGCGCTGCTCTATGGCCCCCTTGGGGCATATCTTGGTGCAGGACATGCAGTCCCAGCAATCCCTGAGGGAGCGGCAGTACGCCTTTCCCGTGTCCGCGTTCAAGGTCATGAGGTCGCCGATGCATATCTGCTCGCACAGGGGTTCGTCCTTTCCCTTGCACCCATCGCATTTATCTTTTACGACATAGACCGGCATGTGTTTGTCCTCTGTAAGTTAAGCAATCCGCGGCCGAGACCGGCAGGGCAGAATGAAATCCTGGACACGAATTCCTGCGTTTCTATTCCTTATGCCTTCTCTGCGGAAAGCGGAATCGGCGACGGAGCCTTCGTCCGGTCCCCGGGAAGAACCTGCTGGTAAGGCCGTTTCAGCATCTCGATCTCGCCCGTCTCGAGATTCTTTCTCGAGTTGATGTAACAGTCGAGGCTCGGATCGACCTCGGGGTAATCGCTCCGCGTCTGCCAACCGGGCCATCTGCACTCCCTTCTCTCGCGCAAATGCAGGACCACCACCTCGGCGACGTCGAGACGGTCGACAACGTCGTGGACAAGGACGAGATCGTGCAGGCTGGTCGCAAACAGCTTGTTCACCTGTTTCTTCATCATCCCGATATGCTTGAGGGCGTAGTTGAGCTGCTCCTCGTTGCACTTGAAGAACTGGCCCACCCCGCCGGCGTACTCGTCCATGAGTCTTTGCAGCCGCTCCTCCATCTCCTCCGGCGTGACTGCGTCATACTGCCAGCGCGGGTCCTGCCCGACGGGCAGGGTGTATTTGGCTTCCATGGTCGCGCCGCGCAAGAGCGGCGCGAACACCCTTTCCTTTTCCGCCGCGACCTGATTTTGATCGACGTTGCCGTGATCCATGCCCGAGATATGCTTTAGCGTCCCGCGCGCGGCGAGGACTCCCTCCGCCGCGCATCCGCCGACAAACTTGTTCGGCATCCCGCCCGCGCACTCGCCGGCCGCGAACAGGCCCGCAAGGGTCGCCATTCTGTCGCCATCGACCCAGTAGCCGCTGGCCGTGTGACCGCCGACGATGTAGGGATCGCTGCCGTAGATTTCCAGGGGCTCTTTCGCCGGATCCTGCCCCCGTGCCGCCAGGAAAAGCACATAGGTAGGCCGTTCGTTGAGATAGTCGATCTTGAGGTCCTTGACCTGGCCCGGAGAGAGTTGGCGCGTATCCACGAAGGTCGGCCCTCTGCCTTCGCTCCATTCGCTCATGGGCGCGTTGGCCCGTATGTAACGCGGCGCCGTGTCGCCTCCGAGACCGCGGTATCGCGGTGAATCCAGGATCAACTCTTCCTTGGCGTTGATCATTTTCGCCTTGTAGCCTACGGAGATGGTGTCCACCGGTCCGCAGAAATCCTTCACCCTGGTCGCGCACCAGCGCTGTTCCATGAGCGTAAACTCGGCACCGGCCCTGATGCCTATGGCATATCCCGTGCCCACGTTGAAAGGGTTCATCCACATCTGGTGGTGCGAGGTTGTGCCGTCGTTGGTCGCCGAACGGTACAGGCCGGCGGCGCCGCCGGTAGACACGATGGTGGCCTTGGCCTTGATTACGTAAAATTTGCCGTCCCTGATGCCGAAGCCCGTGGCGCCGATGACGCGGTCTCCGTCTTTGAGCAAATTGGTCGCCGCAACCCGGTTCAATATCCGTGGGTTGTAGCTCTTCGTCTTCTCGGCGATGATCGGCTTCAACTGTTCTCCATGAATGGAGATATCGAATCTTCCCCTTCTCTTGTATCTACCCTTCTCGTCTTTTTTGAACGGCACTCCCCAGGCTTCGAGAGACTCCACGCACTGGTTCAGGATAGCGGCATTGCTCAGGGCAAGGTCTTCTCTCAGGGGGCCGCCACCGACCTGCGCCCGGCTCCAGGCGACGATCGATTCCGGCGTCTCGCCTTCGCCGATATAGGTATTGATGGCATCCATGCCCGCGGCCAGGGCGCCGCTGCGGTCGATGTGCGCCTTTTCCATGATGGTCACATCGATGTTGGGGTTCTTCTCCTTCGCCTCGATCGCGACAAAGCAACCGGAGTTGCCTCCGCCGATGATAAGGAGATCGGTCTCTATCCTTATCTCTTCAACCTCGGCGATGGTTTTTGGGAGATCTTTTTTCATTGTTTCAAGCTCCGTCAAATTTATTTCGTAGCCGTGCTGGAAGCACTAAGTCCGGGAACCGACAGGTAGCGATGACCTTGAACCCGAATGGCACTTGCTGGATTTAATTTCCCCTTGCAGTCCTCCGGCCATGGTTGCGCGGAGGACTTCAACTCGAATCGCCACTCAGAATGGCCAGGGTGCTGAAGGATTCCAGACCGGAATACCCATAAACGCGTACCAGGGCGCCATGACCAGGATGCCGTAGGCAATGGCGATGAGCACAGACACCCATCCCACCTTGGCATAATCCGCCATGCTGAAGGTGCCGCTGCTGTAGGCGATAACCGCGGCGGTAATCTGCGTCGGCAGGATATAGGCAAAGGTATCCGTATCGGAAATGAGCATGGTGAAAGCAACCGGATGCAGCCCGAACTTGGGCCCCAGCGCTATCAGCACGGGTGCCAGCATGGCGATGGCCGCGATATTGGACAGCATTCCCAGCCGGATGATATGCGTGCCAACCATGAGTATGAGCAGGATTAGCCACCACGAACGCCCTGCGGCAACAGGGTGAATCACGTCGGCCAGCCATCCCGCCAGACCGGAGGTCCCCATGGTGGCGGACATGGACAAGGCGCCGGCCAGCAGCAACCATGTCCCCCAGATCGTCCGGTCCTGGAGCATTTTCCATTTGAAGTCGAACATCCCCGGAATGAAGGCAATCGCAATGCCCATCAAGGCCGCGTTCTGCGCCTTAATGTGATGAACGGACTCCGTCATCCACAGCAGCCCGACCAGCGCGAATACCGCCAATATCAACCATTCCGTCTGGCTGGTTTTGGGCAGTTGTGTGTGCATTTCCCTTACTTTTTCCAAACCGCCGGGGATCATGACTCCGCGCGTCTTGAAGTAGTGTTGCACCCACCACTGCGTTATGACAAACATGCCCAGGTAAGGCCATTGCAGCAGGAACCAGTTGAAATACGAGAGGGTGTAGCCCAGTTCCGTGTCAAACAGCCCCACCAGAATCAGATTGGGCAGATGCGCGGTCATGATGCACATGCCGCTGATCATCGAGCCGTACACCAGCGACTGTATGACTATCGCTTTCTTTCCGGCGCGCTCCTCCGGCGTGTCGCCAAACAAGCTGGTAATGCCGTTCACGACCGGCAGCAAAGTGGCAGCCCTGGCGTTCGCCGCCGGGATGATGAACGACAGCACCAGGTTGACGCCGAACATCGCCCAAATCACACCGCCGACTTCTTTTACGCGAAATTTTTTCATCAGCGTGATGGCAATACGCCGATCGAGTCCGGCGGCTTGAATGATGGCGGCAAACAAGAACGCCGCCAGGGTCAGGAAAGCAACGGGTTGAGCGAAACCGCTTGCGGCTGCCGGAAACTTGGCGGCCGCCCCGCCCATAACCAGAAGCATGGGAATAATCAGTCCTGATACACCGACGGGTATGGCTTCGGTTATCCACATGATCGTGGCCCATACCAGAACCGCCAGGGTCGCTTTTCCGGCGGGGGTCATGCCTGCGGGTAGCGGCATGACCCAGAGAATGAAGAAAAACGCCGCCCAAGCGGCAAAAAACCCGATCAATGTCTTGGCCGGCGTGCCCTCACGTGCACGAATGTTATCTACGAACCGGCCGAAGAAGCCACTGGCCGGGACGGAAATCGGCGTATCCAATTTGTTCATAACCGCTCCCTTTCTATTGATTACTCCTGCGGACGTTTTCATCGCCACCTACTTCAAGTTCGCCGCGGTGAGGCTGACAAGAAGCACGCCGATTATTTTGTTTCCATCTTTCACCGGTGCGGAAATTTGCACCGTATCGATGTTAGTGCTCGGATCTGGCTTGGACTCGCCCTGCTGCCACACCTTGCCGCCGAAGGACTCGTCGAAATTGGGCTTGGTCTTGCCGATGTAGATGGCCGGCATAGAGGTGAATGCGACGCGGTGGCTTTTGTCGCCGCTAAGCACGATTTTGTTGATGCCCTTGGCGTCGGCATTCATCCATTGGGTCAAAAGCTGGCCTGTCGGGCTGCTTACCAAACCCTGAACAACGGGGTCTGTTTCCTTCAGTTCGCGCCACTTGGCATTCGCCGTCACCGGGCCTTTGGCATTGCTCTGCTTCACCGCTTCTATCAATTTCGCATCAGCGGCCCATTCGACCGCCTTCTTCTTGTAGACATCGATTTTCTGCTGCATCTTCGGCGTGATGTCTGCTGCAGACGCCACTCCCCCCATGCCCAAAAAGAATACGGCCATGACTGCTGAAACCAACGCGTTTTTCATATGCTTTTCTCCTTAGACGAATCTGGAAGGTCCTGCCGGTAATAATCTCTCAGGCCGGCGTGCCGTCCGGGATTTCGACCGGAAGGCGTGGGCCGGGGTGACTGGAACGCATCTCATGCACAGTGCCGGAGCTCAGACCGTGCCGATTGACGATTGATAGACGGTAATCTTTTACGCAGGAACGGGTCGCCAATCATCGCAAAACGATTTCAGTGGACTCCGAAGTTGGCGGTACGATAACCCTAATTGACAAGTGGGTTCTATCGCTTGGACGATAGTTGCCGGATTAGGAACCGGCAGAAGCTGACTCAACCGCTATGGATAACTTTAGACCAGGCTTACGGGTTTGAGGATGATGATTTCCCGACGATTGCGGGAAACTCGGATCAGGCCTTCCATCTCGAATTGCTTGAGAACCGCGCTTACGGTTTGCTGGCATGATCCTATCATCGACGCCATTTGTTCCTGGGTGAGTTTCACCGGGATGGCATCAGACGCATTCCAGACTTCGGGATCCATCTGCTTATAGCAGCTCAAGTAAAAAAGCAGTCTCGACAATCTGGTAGTCACGTCGCAGGACATCAAATTGCCCAACTGTTCTCCGAGATACCTCAAGCGGCCTCCGAGAACTTCCATCACCCGCCTGGAGAGAGCCCAGTGCCGTGAAAGCAGTTCTTCGAGCTCCATTCGCTGAATCTCATACAAACGACACGCGCTTATGGCCTGGGCGCTGCAAGTCCTTGCTACGCCGCCTATGGCTTCGGCCAGACCGAATAGTTCACCGGCATGCCGTATGAATACAATCGACTCTTTTCCATGCGGAGTCAGGCGGGAAATCCGCACCTCGCCGCTCTCGAGATAAAAGACGGAATCACCGGCCTCTCCCTGACTGAACAGATATACATTTCTCTTGATGGATCTCTTTTTTGAATGAGAGATGAACGCCTTCTTTTCGGCGTTCAAGCCGGAAAAGAAATCTTGTTCATGCAGATACCACAGAGCGTCCATAGTTATCCGGCCATTATGCGCCTGTTGCCGGGTATGCGCGTGCCGGAGCGACCGAAAAAACAGTCCGGCAGAACCCCCGAAACACTAGCGAGCGCCGTCGCGCGCAAGCTCGTTCAACAGTTCCTCGCTTTCGATGTGGATGCGGCGATTGTCTATGCTCAGCACCCCCTGCCGCTTCAGCGCGCCCAGCGCGCTGGTCACGGTCTGGCGCGAGGTGCCGATCATGTCGGCGATCTCCTGGTGCGTCAGCGGGATGTTGAGGAAAATCTCCTTGCCCACACGCGTTCCGTAGCGTGCGCTCAAGCGCAGTATCAGCTTGCCGATGCGCGTGTTGACGTCATCGGCGACCAGATTCACAAACATTTCGCCCAGCACGCGCAAGCGCGAGGACAGCACCTGCATGCTCAGCTTCGCCACATGCGGATGATGGTCTAGATAGTTCCCAAATTTGTCCTGTGCGACCGCCAGCACTTCGGACGCCTCGCAAGCCTGCGCGTTGACGGCGCGCTCGCCGCCGCGCGCCGCTTCGGCGAGCCCGAATATTTCGCCCGAAAAGCAGAACCACAGAATCACCTCGCGCCCGAGCGGCGAAAGCTGATGGATCTTGATCCTCCCGCTGCGCAGGAAATAGACGTTATGGCCCGGACCGCCGCAGCGAAACACATAGTCGCCCTTGGCGTAATGGCGCGCTATCGCAATCGCCTGCAGGCCGGCTGCCTCGTTCGCGTCGAGCTGGGCCAGAAAATTGGACGGGGCGATCAGCGTCGGGGCGGCGTGCGTCCCGTCTGCGGCGGCCGCAAGCTGCGGCGCCGTGGATATCGCGATAACTTTCTGGTTCATGGAGGCGATGTCAGCTGGCTGACAGACAATCCTGTGGAAACTCTGCTGGAATGGTAGCCGAGCGCTGCCAGCGGTGTAAAGCCGTGACCGCCGGAGGACGGCTGCCTCCGGCGGTCACGGTTTATCGAGCGACGAATAAGGAGCATCACAGGTGAACAAGATGACTGACCTCCACCAGACGGCCAAGCAAGCCCTCACCGAGAAAGAACTGCGCAAGCGGCTCGGCCGCTACGTCGCGCCGCCGGGCCTGTACGACCGGGACAAGGCGAGGCCCTTTGTCGGCAAGGTGACCTGCAATGTCGAGCGCTTGGTCGCCGGACAATGGACCGAGATTGTCCTAGACTACGAAATCGGCGCTTCGGGCGTGGCCGACGGGGCGTGGTTCAAGGCAACGTTCAAGTTCTACTCGGACTGGGCGCTGTTTCAGACCGTCGATCCGGCCGGCGCGAACTACGTTTCCGCGGAATACCACGCCGGCGCGCTAGTCGCGGGCCAGAGCCCGGCGAGCGTGCAGTCGCTCAAAGTGCGCTTCGACCAGAAAGGCCACGAGCGGCCGTTTCAGAAAGCCGTCATCGTCGACACCGTCGACGGCTACCTCAATGCCGGCGATCACATTGTCATCCGGCTTGGCGACCGGCGCGCCGGCGGTCCCGGAACGCGCATCCAGACATTCGTCGAAGACAAGTTCCGCTTTCGCTGTTACGTCGATCCCTTGGGCACTTCACGCTTCGTCGCCGTGCCCGGCGATGTGGTGATCGACATCGTCCCCGGCCCGATCGAAAACCTGTCCCTGATGGGCCCGCGCCTGGTGCGGCCGGGTACGCCGATCAAGCTGCGGCTGTCCGCGCACGACCGCTGGGGCAATGCTTGCGCCGACTGCGGCGGCAAAGTCGAGATCGTGGCAGAGCGCGGGGGCAAGGAAGTCTACCGCGGCGCGGCCGAGTTCGACGCCGCTGGCTGGGCCACCACGGCGATCGGGGATTTGCCCTGCGAGCCCGGCGAACTGACGGTGACGGCCGCCATGCCGGGTACGCTGGATGTTCTGCGCGCAGTGCATTACGTCACGGTGGACAAGAACGCGCCCTGCGCACGCATATTCTATGGCGACTTGCACGTTCATGCGCACGACACCGTCGGCACCAACAGCCCGGACTACAACACGCGCTACGGGCGCGACATCGCGGGTCTGGACGTCATGGCTTACACCGCCAATGATTTTCAGATCACCGACGCCAACTGGGAGCTAGGCGTGAAGACCATGCATACCCTGCACAAGGACGGCGAGTTCGTCTGCTATCCGGTGCAGGAATGGTGCGGCAGCTCCACCGCCGGCGGCGACCACAACGTGGTGTTCCTCGGCGACGACACGCCCGACTTCCCGTATAACGCCAAAGGCGAGCACAACCGCACTTTCACCTGGAACGAGGACATGAAGGGCAGCGGGGTCGACCTCGGCCGCTGGCCGATCGAGGAGTTGTGGCTCGCCTATATAGACGATCCCGAGAACCATCTGATCATGCCGCACGTCGGCGGCCGCCGCTGTATCCCGGACTGGCACCACCCCGAACTGGAGCGCCTGATCGAGATCACCTCGGCCTGGGGCCACTTCGGCTGGCTCTACCAGGACGTGATCGCGCGCGGCTACAAGCTCGGCGCCTCGGCCAGCGGTGACGAGCACCGCGGCCGCCCCGGCGGCGGTCTGCCTGGAACGCAGGTGTTCGGCACCAAGGGCGGCATCACCGGCATCATCGCCGACCGGCTCGACCGCCGCACCGTGGGGCGCGCGCTGCGTGCGCGCCATACCTTCGCTGCCAGCGGCGAGCGCCTGGTCGGCCTCGCCCGCTGCGGCAAGCACCTTCAGGGCGACGCGTTCACCATGAAAGCTGCGGCGAAAATCGACTATCGCTTCCTCGGGCTTCAAGGCTGGGACGAAATCGCGGCCTACGACCACAGCGGCATGATCTGGCATCGCGACTTGCAGAAGGAAACCGGCTTCTGCGCGCGTAAAGTCCGCATACGCTGGGGCGGGGCGCGCATCCCCGACCGCTATCGCTGGGCCGAATGGCGCGGCAAGGTCAGCGTCATCAACGGCACCATCAACGCATTCGCCGGCGGCGGTTTCGAGCATCCGGAAGAATCGTGCTGGCGCGCCGGGCCGACCGACATCGGCTTTCGCACCGACACCTACGGCGACTCGGATTCTGTGGTGGTCGATATCAGCAATCTCGCGCGCTGCCGCATCCGTGTCGCGGGTCGCATCGACAGCTACGTCAAGGTCGGTGATCCGACCGCCGGCAATCCCTTCGTGCACTGCCCGAGCTTCGACTGGGAGGTGAGCGGCGCGGAACTGCTCGCCAGCCAGGGCAGGCTGCGCCTGGAACTCGGCGGCTGCGAACTCTTTGTTTCGATAGAGCGGATCGCCGCTGCTCCGACGCCGCGCGAAGTCACGGGCACGCTCGAAATCGAGCCGCGCAACGGCCCTCACGGCTTCCGGCCGGTTTACTTCTACGGCCGCCAGACGGACGATGCGAAAGTCTGGACCTCGGCGATGTTCATCGAGTTCAAGAAATAGCAGGGGCGGTGGCGCGCGTCGCTGCCCTTGCACGCGTTCTAGCGGACAGGGTCGAGGCCGTGGTACCGGTACACCGCGGCAACCTCGTCGCCAAGCAGGAATTCGCTCAGACGCACGCCCCACTCCCCACCGTCACCGACCAGTCCCAGGTGGGCAGGGCTGACGACCTGAGCCGGATCGCCGTCGGTGGTCAACGCGATGAAATCAAACAACTCCGGAAATATTCGGACATAGCGCAACGCGAGGTGATAATAGACGATCGCTACATCGGCGCGGTCGTCGACCAGGCATTGCGGTGCCTCGCGATGGTGGATACAGTCGCCATACACCACGCGCCTCGATGAGCCCGGCGCCGGGTCGATAAATCCGTAGTCGAGCCCGCGGCTGGCTGCGATGGCGCGCAGCGTCGCCACATACGCCTCGAAACTCACGCTTTCGTTCACCGGGTTGGAAAGAAAGATGCGCACATCCTCGCGCACAAGATCGGCGGCGTCCAAAATGCGCTTTGGATTGCCTTTGCGCAGCAACATCACGCTGCCGCGGCTGGTCACGAATGGCACATGCTCGCGCAGGCGACCGTCTTTGCGCAGGCGCTCAAGTACCGGCGCCGGGCTGATGAACACATGCGGAGCAAGTGACAATTTGAGATTGCCCAGCAACAGCGCGCCCGACGCGAACGCCTCCACAATCACGCGCGGCGGGGTGGTGGTATAGAAAATGTCGTCGACCGCCGGATACCGCGCGCGAAACAGCGCCAGCGACTCAGCCAGCGCCATGTGATGATTGCCGTCTGAGAACACGACGAGCCGCGCCGCCCGCGGGTCGCCGTGAAAATCGAGGCAGATATTCGATTCCGGCTGGGTAAACCGGGCGATGCCTGCCCGCGGCGGCGTCGCAGCTTCATATGGCCAGTTTAGTTGCATCGGTCATCCACGTTGCGACAGCCTGCGGGGTAGCGTCTAGGCTGTCAATCAGAGGTTCACGCTGCGCCCGCCATCGACCGCGATGATCTGCCCGCAGGATCGACGAACAAGGGGGCACGCCCCCTTGTTAATCCCCCAAATCGGTCCAGATCATCGCTCAAAGGTTGACGCTCCTGCCGCCATCGACCGCGATGATCTGCCCGGTAACGTAGGGCGCTTCGGCGATCAGGTAGTACACCGCACGGGCAACATCGTCGGGCTCGCCGATGCGCTTCAACAGGGTATGCGAGATCACGCGCTGGCGCGTTACCTCATCGAAGGACCCGTCTTCGGGCCAGGCGATCGGCCCGGGTGCGACGCCGTTCACGCGCACCTCCGGCCCCAGCTCGCGCGCGAGCGACCGTGTGAGGCCGGCAAACCCGGCCTTGGCGATGCTGTAGACCACATAGTTTTTCAGCGGCCTCTCGGCGTGGATGTCGGTGATGTTGACTATGCAGCCGGTGTTTCTTTTCAAATGCGGCGCTGCCGCCTGGCACAAGAACAAGGGCGCCTTCAGATTGGTGCCCATAAGTTCGTCCCAGTTGCGCCCGTCTATCGTCCCCACGGGCGTGGGGTAGAATGCCGAAGCGTTGTTGACCAGCGCATCCAGGGCACCAAAGTGTTCTACGCAGGTTTTCACGATTTCTGCGAGACCGGCGGTTTCCAGCAAATCGGCCTTGACCAGGATCACCGACTTGGCACGCTGCAAGTTGAGTTCGGATTGCAGGGCGTGCGCTTCGCGTTCCGACGCATGGTAGTGCATTGCCAGGCTGGCGCCGGCCTGATGCAGCCGCCGCGCAATCGCCGCCCCAACGCGCTTGGCTGCGCCGGTGACGAGGATGGTCTTATTGTGCAGTGGCGCAGACATGATTTGAAGATTTTACCGGATTCGCGCACTATTCCCCATATGACCGAGCTGCCGACCCCCCCGGCCGAAGCACTGGCGCACAGCGAAAAGCTCGCCGCGCTGATCCGCGACGAGATCGCCGCCCATGCCGGCTGGATCCCGTTTGTGCGTTATATGGAGTTGGCGCTGTACGCGCCCGGTCTGGGTTATTACACCGCAGGCGCGAGAAAGCTCGGGCGCGAGGGTGACTTCACCACCGCTCCCGAAATGACCCCGCTGTTTGGCCAGACACTGGCGCAGCAGGCGGCCGAGGTGCTGGATTCAGGTTTCGACCAGATCCTGGAAATCGGCGCCGGTTCAGGTGCGCTTGCCGCCGCCTTGCTGACCGAGCTCGAGCGCCTTGAGCGTTTGCCACGTGCTTACTACATTCTCGAAGTCAGTCCGGACCTGCGCGAGCGCGAGCGCGACCTGCTCGCACTGCAGGTGCCACACCTGCTGGAGCGCGTGATCTGGCTCAACCGCTTGCCGACGCTTTATCAGGGCCTGATCATCGCCAACGAGGTGCTGGACGCGATGCCGGCACATCTGGTCAGAAGCGGTGCTGCCGGCCCGGAAGAGGCCGGGGTAAGTTTGCAGGATCAGGCTTTTGCCTGGGCCTGGCGGCCGACGGACGCGCACTTGCGTTGCGCGGCCGATGCACTGCAACTGCCACACTCTTACCGGACCGAAATCCAGCTGCAGGCCTGCGCCTTTGTGAGCACACTCGCCCAGACGATGGCGCGCGGCGTGATCCTGCTCATAGACTACGGCTTTCCGGCGCACGAGTACTACCATCCGCAGCGCAGCGAAGGTACGCTGATGTGCCACTACCGCCATCGCGCACACGCCGATCCGTTTTTCCTCCCCGGGCTGCAGGACATCACCAGCCATATCGATTTCAGCGCAGTGGCGCGCGCGGCTCAAGTCGCCGGCCTGGAATTGCTCGGCTACGCCGGGCAGGCGCAGTTTCTGATCAATTGCGGCATTACCGACATTATGCTGCGCACGCCGCCCGAGAACGCGGCAGCCTATCTGCCGCAGGCGGCGGCGGCACAACAACTGCTCTCGCCCGCGGAGATGGGGGAGTTGTTCAAAGTCATCGCCTTCGGAAAAGATTACGCCGCAGCGCTGATCGGTTTTGCCAGCGGCGACCGGCGCGCTTCACTCTAGCCCCGCCGTGGATATCATCTCCGCCACCATACTGCTGGTCCTGGTGATGGACCCGTTCGGCAATATGCCGCTGGTCATTTCAGTGCTCAAGAACGTCGCGGCACCGATGCGCACGCGCGTGGTGCTGCGCGAATGCGCCATCGCCTACGCAGTACTGCTCGCATTCATGTTCGGCGGCGACAAGTTCATGCATTTGCTGCGCCTGTCGGATAATGCGCTGGCGATCGCCGGCGGACTGATCCTGTTCCTGATCGCGCTGCGCATGGTATTTCCGCATGCCGAGGGCATCTTCGGAGACAGCGGCGATACCGGCACCTTCATCGTGCCGCTCGCGATCCCCGCCATCGCCGGCCCGTCTGCGCTGGCCACAGTGCTGCTGCTGGTATCGCGCGAGCCGCAGCGCGTGCTCGACTGGGTCGCGGCGCTCAGTCTTGCCATGCTGGTCTCGACCGTGGTGATGGTTTCCGCTCAGCGCATCAGCGGCTGGATCAGCAGGCGCGGCGTGATTGCGATCGAGCGCCTGATGGGGCTGGTGCTCACCGCGATTGCGGTCGAAATGCTGCTTGCCGGTGCGGCAAGCTTTGTCGCACAGCTGCCGCGCTAAGCTACGCCATATTCGGTGTTAACCAGAACCGTGATTTCCGAACGGATGCGCTTTTCATCCGCCCGGAAATCATGGTTGGCGCGCGCCAGCGCGCAAGGTTTTCTCGCCGACAGCGGCACACGTCAAGGACTGCTTCGAACCGTAACACCCGCTCTTGCGCGGACGGCGTCCCGTCCGCGCCGATCGCCGATTGCGTGCGGATGAAAAGCACATCCGCGCGCGATCGGTGATCTCAATTAAAACCCGACGCCGTATTTGGTGTTAACCAGAACCGTGATTTCCGAACGGATGCGCTTTTCATCCGTTCGGAAATCACGGCTGGCGCGCGCCAGCGCGCAAGGTTTTCTCGCCGACAGCGGCACACGTCAAGGACTGCTTCGAACCATGGCGCCCGCTCTTAGAAGGCGCCGGCTCAGCCAGCGGCCCGGACCGGATCGAGCTAGAGCTCGCGCAGCCAGCCGATAATGCGGTCGGCCACCGCCTGCCAGCCGACTTCGAGCATCATGACATGCCCCATGCCGGCAAAAATCTCTGCCTGCGTCCCATAGGCCTGCGCCAGCTGTTCGGCCTGCGACGGCGGCACCAGGATGTCGCACTCGGCGCCCAGGACCAGCAGCGGCGGACAACGCTCGCGCTTTAAGCGCGGCAGATCGAAAAAGGTCATGTCCCACATGGCGCGTTGCGATTCGGGCTGCATCAGACGGTAATAGGCGCGCAGCTCTTCCGGCGCGACAGGGGAGGCGAACAAGGCATGTTGCAGGGCGTCGAGCGAAGCGCGGCCGCGATGCAGCATCGCGTTCAGGTCGGAGAACAGGCCCGGGTTGGAAAACGCCAGCGCGATAGAGGACGAGAGCAATCCTTGCGGCGGCACCGCGCTCATGAGCACGGCCGCCGGCGCGCGGGCGCGCTCCAGGTACTTCTGCACCACGAAGCCACCCATAGAATGGCCCACGAGTACCGGATCACCACCGACGATGCCGACCGCCTGTTCCAGATCACGCACGTAATCGGCGATCGAAAGCCAGTCCAGCCGCTCGCGTCCGGGACTGCCCCCGTGTCCGCTCAGGCTCAGGGCACAGGCGCGAAAACCCTGCGTGGAGAAATACGGGAGGAAATGCCGGGACCAGCACCAAGCCCCCGCGAACGCGCCGTGCACGAACAGCAGCGGCCGCCCCTTGCCGCGTCCACGCGGGCGGGATTCGAGTATTTCGAGTTGCTGCTCGAGTCCGGACTCCGAAGACGCGTCCACCGAAGCGCGCGCCTAGGCCGGAACCGCCATGCCGCGCTGCACCGCCGGGCGAGCACTGATGGCGTCGTACCAGCGTTTGACATTAGGAAAATCGCCTAGCTCGGTTTTTTGCCACTCGTGGCGCGCCACCCAGGGATAGGTGGCAATATCGGCAATGGAATATTCACCGGCAAGATACGCGGCCTCGCCCAGGCGCTTATCGAGCACGCCGTAAAGCCGGTCTTTCTCCCTGGAGTAGCGCTCGATTGCGTAAGGCACTTGTTCCTTGGCTGCCCGCAGGAAATGGTGCACCTGGCCGAAAATCGGGCCGACGCCGCCCATCTGGAACATGAGCCACTGCAAGGCGAGGTACTTGCCGCGGTCGGACGCGGGCAGGAATCTGCCGGTTTTGCCGGCGAGATAGACCAGGATCGCACCCGATTCGAACAATACGATGGGTTTTCCGTCCGGGCCCTCGGAATCGGCAATGGCAGGAATTTTTCCGTTCGGATTGAGCGCAAGGAACTGCGGCGTAAACTGATCGCCTTTGCCGATGTCGATGGGGTGCGTGTTGTAGCGCAGGCCGCACTCCTCCAGCATTATCGAGGCCTTGCGGCCGTTGGACGTCTTCCAGGTGTATAGATCGATCATTTTTTCTCCCTGCCGGATCATTCCTGCAGCGGGGGAGTTTACAATGATTCGATGCTGAAGTGGATTTTGACCCTGCTGGTCGCCCTGTCGGTGCTGACCCTGTGCACGCCCTGGCTCAGGAAACTGGGCCTGGGGCGCCTGCCCGGCGACATTACCCTGAGACACAAGGGCAGAGACTACTACCTGCCTTTTACCACCACCATTCTGCTGTCAGTCGCGCTGACCCTGCTCGGCAGGCTGGTCTAGCCGGCGCCATCGCACCACGCCAGAACGTCTGATCTCCGCATCTCGCGTCTATTTCTTGGGCGCGGTTTTTCGCTTTGTTTTTTCCGCACCCAGGCGCAGGCTGACGTAGCTGCCCGGCGCGTCCTCGATCACCTTGAGTTTGCCGTCCCCGGGCACGCGCGCCGCGACCTTGGCAGCGCCGCTGTTCGCGTCCATCCAGGCCTGCCAGTCGGGCCACCATGAGCCTTCGTGGCGCGTAGCGGTGCTCAACCACGCATCGGAAGTTTCCGGAAACTCCGGATTGATCCAGTAGCAATATTTTTTCGCGGCGGGTGGATTGACAATACCGGCAATATGGCCCGAGCCGCCGAGCACGAAACGTACTTTTCCGGACAGGACGCGCGCGCCCTTGTACACCGATTTCCACGGCGCGATGTGATCCTCGGCGGTAGAAATGAAGTAGGCCGGAATCTTGATCTTGCTGATATCGACAGGCACGCCGTCCAGGCTGATACCGCCCGGATCCTTCAGCTTGTTGGCCAGGTACATATTGCGCAGGTAGAAGCTGTGCATTTTCGCCGGCATGCGCGTCGAATCCGAGTTCCAGTAGAGCAGATCGAAGGGGAACGGATCCTTGCCCATCAGGTAGTTGTTCACCACGAAGGACCAGACGAGGTCGTTCGAGCGCAGCATGTTGAAGGTGCCCGCCATCTCCGAACCTTCGAGATAGCCGCGCTCATTCATGCGCCGCTCCAGGTTCTCCACCTGTTTCTCGTCGATGAATACGCCCAGTTCACCGGGTATGGAGAAATCGAGCAGCGAAACGAAGAAAGTCGCGCTGGCGACGCGCGTGTCCTTTTTCGCGGCCATCGCCCCCAGTGCGGCGCCTAGCAGGGTCCCGCCGAGGCAGTAGCCGATCACATTGACCTGTTTCTCGCCGCTGGCCTTTTCGATCGCGGCCAGCGCATCGTCGGGGCCCTGGTGCAGGTAATCTTCGAAGCCCTTGCCCGCGAATTCCGCGCCCGGATTCACCCAGGAAATCACGAACACCGTGTGCCCCTGATCCACCGCCCACTTGATGAAGGAATTCGACTCGCGCAGGTCGAGTATGTAGTATTTGTTGATCCAGGGCGGAATGATCAGCAAGGGCCGTTTGTAAACTTTTTTGGTGCTCGGCTGGTACTGGATCAGCTGCATCAAATCATTTTGGTATACCACCTTGCCCGGCGTGGTGGCGATGTTCTTGCCCATTTTGAACGCCTTGGGGTCGGTCATGCTGATCTGCAGCTGTCCGTCTCCGCGCTCGATGTCGGCGAGCAGGTTGTTCAGGCCGCGCAGCAGGTTCTGCCCGCCCGAAGCGAGGGTTTCGCGCACGACTTCCGGATTGGTCAGCGCAAAATTCGAAGGCGACAAGGCGTCGATGTACTGCCGCGTGAAAAAATCCACTTTCTTGCGATCCTCCGGCGGCAGGTTCTCGACCTGCGACACGGCCTGGTGGATGTGGCGCGCGGCGATCAGATAGGATTGCTTGACATAGTCGAACAGAAAATGGTTTTCCCAGTCCTCGTGGCGAAAACGGTTGTCGCCCTTGCGCGGCGCGGCGACCGGCTCGGTTTTCTGCCCCATCATCTGCATCCAGCTGTTTTGCCACAGACGCGTGTAATCCCGGAACATGTTCATCTGCGCCTCGGCGAGCTGCTGCGGCTTGGCGAGCATCAGCGCCGACATGTCCATGAACGCCTTGCCTATGCCGAACTCGTCGCTGAGGCCCGGGTCTTTCGCTTCGGCCTGGCGCTCGAGGAAATCGCCCATGATGCGACTGGAGCGCTCGGCCACTTCGGCGAAAATTTTTGCCGAGTCAGCAACTGCGGTCTCGGGTTTGGCTTGTTCCTTGCTCATAGTGCAGCTCCGCTAAACCTGCCTGCCTGAAGTGGCCTAATAGTGTCCGGCCGGGAACGGACGGCGTCCCGTCCTCTTCCGCGGCAGGTTCCTGCCTTTTCGAATCCGTGCATTACAGAACTCATATTGCTGCGGGCGCCTGGCGCGATTCCGCGTCCTGCAGATAACGGATGACGCCGTCGCTGCCGGTTTCGCGCTTGAGCGTGCCCTGATAGTAGAGGTAATGCAAGTGCGCCATCGCCTCGCCCATGGCGAAGAATAGCTGATGCGTGTCGAGTTCGCGCTGGAACAGGGTCGGAATCACCTCGAAAGCCGATAGCGGCCGCGTGCAGGCCTCCAGCAGTTCCGCACAGCGCTGACGGTGATGTTCTTCCAGCTGCTCGACGCGCTCCCGCAATCCACGAAACGGCAGGCCGTGCGAGGGCAGCACCAGCGTGTCGGCCGGCAGCCCGGCATAGCGCTTGAGAGAGTAGAGAAACTGTCGCAGCGGATTGCCGTCCGGATCGACCGACCAGACACTGATATTGGTCGAGATCTTCGGCAGCACCATATCCCCCGAAATCAACACGCCCAGTTCGGAACAATAAAGCGCGGCGTGTTCGGGCGCGTGGCCGTAACCCATGATCACGCGCCAGTCGCGACCGCCGATGGCGATTTGATCGCCGTCCATGATGCGGTGGTAGCTCGGCGGGAATTCCGGCACAACGAAGCGATAGCGGTTGCCGCGTACGGCCATTTTTTCCAGCGCGTCGCCAACGAGGCCGTTGCGGCGGTACATGCCGAGCAGGTTGTCCGGGGTGTAGCCGGCAATCCCCTCGCGGATCGCATGAGCGGTCAGATAATCTGCCTGCGACATCCACAGCCTGACGCCGAAACGCTGGCACAGCCATTGCGCAAGGCCGGCATGATCCGGGTGATAGTGGGTCACCAGCACGCGCGTCGCCGCAAACGCGCGGCCGCCCGCCGCGCCCGGCCCGCAGGCCAGCGGGGTGGCGAAGATTTGCTCCCACTGCGCCCGGCTTGCATCGTTGGCGATGCCGCAATCGACCATGGTCCACCCGTCCCCGTCTTGCAGCAGCCACAGGTTGATATGATCGAGCGCGAACGGCAGCGGCATGCGCAGCCAGCGCAGCCCGGAAACGATCTCCAGGCTGAGACCGGCGGCGGGCGCCGCGGCATGTGGAAACTGCAGGATTTGCTGTGGGTCCATGTTTGTGCCCGACCCGCCTTGGGCTAGAATGCAGCCAAAGCAAGACCAGACCAGCGCCGAAAGAGCGCAATTTTCGCAAATATTTGCGATTCCCGCCATTTATGTTGCTACGCAATATGAGCACCGCACCCGGCTACCACGAAGAAACCTACAGCATCAGCGACCTGGCACACGAATTCGATGTCACGCCGCGGGCGATCCGCTTCTATGAAGATCAGGGTCTACTCGCACCACAGCGCGCGGGCAGCCGGCGCATTTATGCCAAGCGCGACTATGTGCGCCTGAAACTGATCCTGCGCGGCAAGCGCCTGGGCCTGTCGCTGTCCGAAGTGGCTGCGATGTTCGAGTTATACGATTCCGCCCGGGACGAAAAGCCCCAACTGGCACAATTCCTTGCTGCGCTGGCGGAACGGCGCGAGCAACTCGAGCGGCAGCGCGCCGACATCGACGAAATGCTCGGGGAAATCGCGGTATTCGAGGCACAGAGCCGCAAAATCCTTGCCGGCGACCGCCGCGCGGGGCGCAAGAACGGACAACTGAAAAGGTAGAACAATGACCGATTTTCCTTCCCTGCCTTTCGATCTGGGCGTAGACATCGACATGCTGCGCGACACGGCGCGCGCCTTCGCAGTGAAGGAAATCGCACCGCGCGCGGCCGAGATCGATCGCGCCAACGAGTTTCCCGCCGATCTTTGGCGCAAGTTCGGATCGCTCGGTCTGCTCGGCATCACCATCGGCGAAGAATACGGCGGTACCGATATGGGTTATCTCGCCCACATTGTGGCCATGGAGGAAATCAGCCGCGCCTCCGCCTCCGTCGGGCTTTCCTACGGCGCCCATTCAAACCTGTGCATGAATCAAATCAACCGCAACGGCAGCGAAGCGCAACGCAGGAAGTATCTGCCCAGGCTGATTTCCGGCGAACACGTGGGCGCGCTCGCCATGTCCGAACCCGGCGCCGGTTCCGACGTCGTCGGCATGCGCCTCAAAGCCGAGTTCAAAGGCGGCAAATTCATCCTCAACGGCAACAAGATGTGGATCACCAACGGGCCGGATGCCGACGTGCTGGTGGTGTATGCCAAGACCGACGGCGCGGCGGGAGCGCGCGGCATTACCGCCTTTCTGATCGAAAAAGGCTTTCCCGGCTTTTCCACTGCGCAAAAACTGGACAAACTGGGCATGCGCGGCTCCAACACCTGCGAACTGGTGTTCCGCGACTGTGTAGTGCCGGAAGACAATATCCTCGGCGGCATGGGCCGGGGCGTGAACGTGCTCATGAGCGGCCTGGACTATGAGCGCGCGGTCCTGTCCGGGGGCCCGCTCGGGATCATGGCCGCCTGCATGGACGTGGTCATCCCCTATGTGCACGAGCGCAAGCAGTTCGGCCAGGCTATCGGTGAATTCCAATTGATGCAGGGTAAGCTCGCCGACATGTACACCACCATGAACGCCTGCCGCGCTTATGTGTATGCGGTGGGCAAGGCGCTGGACGGCGGCAAAATCAAAGGCACCGGCGCGCGCAAGGACGCCGCCGGCGCCATCCTTTACGCTTCGGAGAAAGCCACCTGGATGGCGGGCGAGGCGATCCAGGCCCTGGGCGGCATGGGCTATATCAACGAATCCCCGACCGGGCGTCTGTGGCGAGATGCCAAGCTCTACGAAATCGGCGCCGGCACCTCGGAAATCCGCCGGATGCTGATCGGGCGCGAATTATTCGTTGAAACCAAGTAATAGCGTACAGGGCGGCGCGGCGCGTTCCTGCGCCTGCGCCAGCTGCGATAATCACGTGTAATAGTTGAAAGGAGCTGCCATGAACGATCCCATAGTCATCGTGTCTGCCGCGCGCACCCCCATGGGCGCGTTTCAGGGAGAACTGAAGCAATTCGCAGCCGCCGAACTGGGTGCGGCCGCAATCCGCGCGGCCGTAGAGCGCGCCAGGATCAAGCCCGAGCAGGTGGACGAAGTCATCATGGGCTGCGTGCTGCCCGCAGGCCAGGGTCAGGCGCCTGCGCGCCAGGCCTCGCTGGCCGCGGGCCTGCCGCTCGCGACCGGCTGCACCACGATTAACAAGATGTGCGGCTCGGGCATGAAGGCCGCGATGCTCGCGCATGACCTGCTCGCCGCCGGGACCAATGACATCATGGTCGCGGGCGGCATGGAGTCCATGACCAATGCGCCCTATCTGCTCGCCAAGGCGCGCGGCGGCTATCGCCTGGGTCACGGCCAGCTGCTCGACCATATGTTCTACGACGGACTCGAAGACGCCTATGACAAAGGCAGGCTGATGGGCAGCTTCGCCGAGGATTGCGCTGCCAAGTACACGTTCACGCGCGCCGAACAGGACAAGTTCGCGGTCGCATCGCTGGAGCGCGCGCAAGGCGCGAACAAGAACGGCGCTTTCGCCTGGGAGATCACGCCCTTGAACGTGAAGACCGGCAAGGATGAGCGCTTCATGGAAATGGACGAATCGCCTTTCAAGGCCAATTTCGAAAAGATTCCCGCGCTCAAACCCGCGTTCAAGAAAGACGGGACCATCACCGCGGCCAACTCGAGCTCGATCTCGGACGGCGGCGCGGCGCTGGTGATGATGCGCCGCTCGACGGCGGAGAAACTCGGCCTGGCGCCGCTGGCAATTGTCGTCGGCCACAGCACCCATGCGCAGGAACCCGGCTGGTTCACCACCGCCCCGGTCGGCGCGATCAAAAAGCTCTATGAAAAAACCGGCTGGAGCTCAGGGCAGGTGGACCTGTACGAAATCAACGAGGCCTTCGCCGTGGTGACCATGGCGGCGATGAAGGAGCACGGCCTGCCGCATGAGAAGGTCAATATCCACGGCGGCGCCTGCGCCCTGGGCCATCCGATCGGCGCATCCGGCGCGCGCATCGTGGTCACGCTGATCGGCGCCCTGCGCAAGACCGGCGGCAAGCGCGGCGTCGCCAGCCTGTGCATAGGCGGCGGCGAAGCCACGGCAATGGCGATCGAGCTGGTTTGAACCAAACTGCTTAACGCGACCAGGGCCGCCCGTGATACTCAGCCAAGAACAGCAGATGATCCGCGACTCGGTGCGCGCTTTCGCGTCCGAGCGCCTCGCCCCAAACGCGGCGCAATGGGACCGGGACTGCGCGTTTCCCCACGAGCAACTCAGGGAAATGGCCGCACTGGGTCTGCTCGGCATCACCGTGCCGGAACAATGGGGCGGGGCGGGACTGGACTATGTGTGCATGGCCCTGGCACTGGAGGAAATCGCAGCAGGCGATGGCGCGACCTCCACCATCACCAGCGTGCAATCCCTGGTGTGCAATATATTCAACGGCTACGCCTCGGACGCACAAAAGGAGCGTTTCCTCAAACCGCTGGCGCGCGGCGACATGCTCGGCTGCTTCTGCCTCACCGAGCCGCACGTGGGCTCGGACGCCGCGGCGATCAGGACGCGCGCAGAGCGCGCCGGCGACGACTACGTGCTCAACGGCGTCAAGCAGTTCATCACCAGCGGCAAGAACGCGCAGGTAGGCGTGGTATTCGCGGTGACCGACAAGGCCGCGGGCAAGAAAGGCATCAGCGCCTTCATCGTTCCCACCGACAACCCCGGCTATGTGGTTTCCCACATCGAGGAAAAGCTCGGCCAGCATGCCTCGGACACCGCGCAAATCATGCTGGAAAACTGCCGCGTGCCGGTTGCCAACCTGCTCGGCAGCGAGGGCATGGGCTATCGCATCGCGCTGGCCAACCTGGAGGGCGGGCGCATCGGCATTGCCGCCCAGTCGGTGGGCATGGCGCGCGCCGCATTCGAGGCGGCCTTGAAATACGCGCACGAACGCGAAACTTTCGGCAAACCCATTTTCGAGCACCAGGCGGTGAATTTCCGTCTCGCCGACATGGCGACGCAAATCGAGGTCGCGCGCCAGATGGTGCTGCACGCCGCCACCCTGCGCGACGCCGAACTGCCCTGCCTGAAGGAAGCCTCGATGGCCAAGCTGTTCGCCTCCGAAATGGCGGAGCAAGTGTGTTCGGATGCGATCCAGATCCACGGCGGCTACGGCTATCTCAGCGATTTCCCGGTGGAGCGCATTTATCGCGATGTGCGCGTGGCGCAGATATACGAGGGTGCGAGCGACATCCAGCGCATGGTGATCGGACGCTCGCTCGCCGGTGGCTGAGATCGAGCCCGGGCGCATCGCCTATGCCGTCTGCCCGCTATGCGGCGATGCGGCCATACTCGATTTGCACCAGGCCGATTGCACGCGGCATCTCCTCTATCAAGCCGCCCTGCCCCCGACCATAAGCTGGTGCCGCTGCCACGGCTGCGGCCATGTATTCGCCGAAGGCTATTTCAACCCGTCCGCAGAGGCATTGTTGTTCGCGGCCACGCCGCCCGGGCAGGAGACGGGGGAGGACGTGGAGCGCCAGCGCGCGCTCTGGGCCGAAGTGGTCGAGCGCGTTACCGCGCATCTGGACCGTGCGCCCGTACGCGCCGATGCCGCTCCTGCGCGTTGGCTGGACGTGGGCTTCGGCAACGGCTCGCTGGTATTCACCGCAGCCGAATGGGGTTACCAGCCGCTCGGGATCGACCTGCGCGCGTCCAGCGTCGCCAAGCTGCAGGCGCTGGGATTCGAAGCGCGCCGCTGCGATATTCTGCAGGTGAATGAGCCCGGGGCATTCCAGGTGGTCTCGCTTGCCGATGTGATCGAGCATATGCCCTTCCCGCGCCCCGCCCTGGCGCACGCAGCAACTTTGCTGGCGCCGCGCGGCCTGCTGTTCGTGTCCACGCCGAATATGGACACCGCGGTATGGAAAGCGCTGGATGCACAGCAGGCCAATCCCTACTGGGGCGAACTGGAGCACTCCCATTGCTTCAGCCGCGCCCGCCTGTATGCGCTGCTCGAGGACTGCGGCTTCGAGCCGCTACACTACGCCGTGAGCCCGCGCTACCGCTGCGGCATGGATGTGATTGCGAGAAAGCGCTGAATAGTCCAAAGAAACACCCGATCCACGTGGGTTCGAAACCGATCGCTGCCCTCAACATTGCTCCCGTTTTGGGAACATGGTAAAGTCTTTACATGCGGATCATCGCGCTGGCCACGTTGCGGGATTTCTGGAACAGGCACCCCGACGCCGAAATCCCGCTGCGTTCCTGGTACACGCTCGCAAGCCGCTCGGACTGGCGGCGCCCGGCCGACGTAAAGGCGGCATACCGGAACGCAAGCGTGGTCGCGAACAAGCGCATCGTGTTCAACGCCAAGGGCAACGATTACCGTCTGGTCGCGGCGGTGCACTACGGCATGGTGTTCATAAGGTTCGTGGGCACGCACCGCGAATACGACAAGATCGATGCCGGAACCATTTAAGGTGACAAAGATGACACTGCGTCCGATCCGAACCAAGCGCGAGCATCAGGCTGCGCTCAAGGAAATCGAAGCGCTGTGGGAAGCGCCCAGCGGCTCGCACGCGGCCGACCGGCTCGAAGTGCTCACGCTTCTGGTGGAAGCGTACGAGCGCGAGCACTACCCGATCGAGGCGCCCGATCCGATCGACTTCCTGCAACACGTCATGGAAGCGCGCGGGATGACGAGAAAGGACCTGGAACCCTACATCGGCTCACGCGCCAGGGTCGCGGAGGTGCTGAACCGCGTTCGCCCGCTCACGCTGGACATGATACGCAGGCTCGCATCAGGGTTGAATCTGCCGGCCGACGTCCTGATTCGCGGGTATGAATTGAAGCGCGCAGCCTGAATTCGTGAACAGCCGGCGCAACAGGTAGATACGGGACCAGCCATGAAAGAACCTATCACCAAATCGAGCGGCAAGGCGTTTATCGACCCCGGCTTCCCGCCAGATTTCCCGTCATAGTAGAGGAGTCTCAGATGGTTCTGCTCGAATTTTCCATGTCTCCCCTGGACAAGGGCGTAAGCCTTAGTCCCTACGTGGCGCGCTCGCTGGACATCATCGACAAGAGCGGGTTGCCGTATCAGTTGACGCCCATGGGAACCATCGTCGAGGGCGAGTGGGAGCAGGTGATGGCGCTGGTCACGGCCTGCTATCAAAGGATGAGCCAGGACTGCGACAGGATTTCCACCTCGATACGCATCGATTATCGGGCGGGAAAGAGCGGGCGCCTGAAGAGCAAGATCGCGGCCGTGGAGGGCCGGCTCGGCCGAACACTGTCCAAATAGGCAAGTCCAGGCTGGCCTGCCGCCGCGCGCATGCGGCTGCCAGGCGCTACACTACGCCCTGCCCTGACCAGCGGGTCAGGACATATACGGCATACAGCCCGACAAAACAGCCAAACCACCCGAGGAGCAAGCAATGAGCGTCAAACTTAAACAATTGATCGCCGATACCCAGTCGGCCTTCCGCTCCCAGCCGGATGCGGCCAAGGCGACTTTCAAGTCGTCCTCGCGCCTGACGGAAGGGTTCCGTTCGGAGATTTCGATACGGCAGCACCGCCTGGCGGCGGACGAGCCAGCTGCGCTCGGTGGCGCCGATTCGGGCCCCAACCCGGTCGAGCTGATTCTTGCTGCGCTGGGCTCCTGCCAGGAAATCACCTATCGCGCCTATGCGACTGCCCTGGGAATTCCGCTGGATTCGGTGGCGGTCGAACTGTACGGCGACATCGATTTGCGCGGATTCTTCGGGGTGGATGATGCGGTGCGCTCAGGCTTCCAGAACATACGCGGCACGGTAAATATCGAATCGAGCGCGAGTGCGGCGGAGCTGCAGAGATTGCGCGCCGTGGTGGACGCGCATTGCCCGGTGCTGGACATGCTCGCCAACAAGGTGCCGGTGTCGCTCGAACTGTCGATCAAGTCCAAGACGGCCGCGTGAGCGGAAGCTGACCAGGACGAAGGAGCCAATATGGCAACACCGATCGATTTCTACTTCGACTTTTCCTCTCCCTACGGTTATTTCGCCAGCACCAAAATCGACGCGCTCGGCGCCAAATACGGGCGCGAGGTCATCTGGCGCCCGTTCCTGCTCGGCGCCGCAATGAAAATTACCGGCGGCCTGCCGCTGCCCCAGGTGCCGATGAAAGGCGATTACGCCAAGCGCGACTTCGCCCGCAGCGCGAAATACTACGCTGTGGAGTACAAGCTGCCCTCCGCCTTCCCGATATCCTCGCAAGCCCCGGCGCGCGCGTTCTACTGGCTGAACGGCAAGGACCCCAGGCAGGCCAAGGCACTGGTAGCGGCGCTGTATCGCGCCTATTTCGTCGACGACATCAACATATCCAACCCGGACGACACCGTTGCGGTATGCGCCAAATTCGGGCTGGATGCGGACGAGGTGCGCGCCGCGATCAACGCTGCGGCGATCAAGGAACTGGTCAAGGCCGAGGTGGACAAGGCGATCGCCCGCGGCGCGTTCGGCTCGCCCTATATCGTGGTCGACGGCGAAGCCTTCTGGGGCGCCGACCGTCTTGAACAGATCGAGAAGTGGCTCGCCAGCGGCGGCTGGAAATATTGAACC
>CAKKSJ010000058.1 GCA_919902965.1 Burkholderiales bacterium | reverse complement strand
TGCGGCGCGCCGGATAAGCCGATGCAGGATTGGACGACACCCACAGATCTCACCGATCAGGTGCTTCGCATCTGGAATAAGGGCCGAATCCTCGCGGCCAAATTTGATGGAACGTCGTTATTTCCACTTGCATTGCGTCTCCGGCGGCCGACCAACAAGGCATTCGGCGAGCGTTTCGAAGAGGTCCGGCAGTGGATACGCCTGTTGGAAGAATGCGCGCGGCCACGCCTGGGATTCGGCTACGAGATCGAATGGGCTGAGATTAACCATCGACAGCTTGGAAGAAATAGAGTTCCTGTGGCCGTCTCAGTTCCTTCCGAGAGAGACGCACTCAAACTGATCAGCAAGGAAAAGGAATCAACTAGAGCAGATTCCGTTGGATTTCACGCATAGCCTGCATGCCTGAAATAATTGGATGATTCTCGAGCGGTGAGTTTACGGGCGAACGAGCCGATCCGGCGCCGCAGCCGAGGAATCGTGCGCTCGGCCGACTTGCGCAGATACGCCTTCAGCTTGCTGAACGGCATCTCGATCGGGTTCAGGTCCGGCGAGTATTTGGGGAGATAGCGAAGTGTCGCACCGCGCACTTCAATCGCCTCGCGAATGCCGGCACCCTTGTGTGCTGGGAGATTGTCGATCACGACGATATCCTTGCGCTTGAGCGTCGGAGCCAGACAACGTTCGACATAGGCCATGAACTTCGTTCCAGTCATTGCGCCGTCAATCGTATGCGAGGCTCGCATGCCAGTTCGACGCAACGCGGCCACGAAGGTGATTGTCTTCCAGTGTCCCTGCGGTACATGGTCCACCAATCGCTCGCCGCGGGCGCAACGGCCGTGTAGCCGCACCATCTTGGTATTGGCGGACGTCTCGTCGATGAACACCAGATGGGCCGGATCAAACATGCCTTGTTCTCGCATCCAGCGTCGCCGCGCCCGCGCCACGTCCGCGCGCTCCTGCTCCGCCGCGCGCAGGCTTTTTTTTGAAGGTGATCTTGTGGCGCTGGAAAAAACGCCACACCGCGGTGCGGCTGCCGGGTATCTTGTGCCTGCGCATCGCAGAAACCGCCTCGTCCAGCGTCAGGTCCGCCTGCTCCTCGATCAGCGCCAGCAAAAACTCCGCGTGCTCCTCCAATGGCGACGCGCTCCCGCCCCGCGGCTTGGCGGCGCAGCGGCCAGTCTCGTGAAAACACTTCACCCAAATGACTGCCGTACTGGGACTGACATCGTAGTGTTCAGCCGCCTCACGCCGCGACGCCCCGCTTGCCACCCTTGCAATGACGCGTTCACGCATATCCGCAGAATAGGCTTTCGGCATCGTTCCGCCTCCCAAAAGCGAATCAATGCGGATAGAATCCCCCATCCATAGCCCTGTGGGAATCCTCCGATTCAATCGGGGCGGAACATGCTCTAGCA
>CAKKSJ010000057.1 GCA_919902965.1 Burkholderiales bacterium | reverse complement strand
TTCGAGCGCGGCATGAAAATCAGGCATCTGCGCCTCGCGCGCGAAATCAAGGTGAACAATGTGATCACTTTCATGGCGTCCAGCCGCGAACAGGTCGAGGACGCTTATGCCGGTGACATCGTCGGCCTGCCGAACCACGGGCAGATGCAGATCGGCGACAGCTTTTCCGAGGGCGACATCCTGCAATTCACCGGCATTCCTTATTTCGCGCCGGACTTTTTCCGCTCGGTGCGCATCCGCAATCCGATCAAGGTGAAGCAGCTCTACAAGGGCCTGCAGCAGCTCGGCGAGGAAGGCGCGGTGCAGGTGTACAAACCGGCGCTGGGCGGCGACCTGATCCTGGGCGCTGTGGGTGTGCTGCAGTTCGAAGTGGTCACTAGCCGGCTGAAGAACGAATACGGTGTCGATGCGGTGTTCGAGGGCACGCCCGTCACCTGCGCGCGCTGGGTCACGGGTGAGGACCGGCGCATGCTCGCGGAGTTCGAGAAATCGCTGGCGCACCATATTGCGCGCGATGCCGCGGACAACCTGGCCTATCTCGCGCCCAACCGCGTCAACCTGCAACTCACGCAGGAGCGCTGGCCAGACCTGGGCTTCCACGCGACGCGCGAGCACGCAATCCAGCGGGACTGAAGGGGAGCCCCCGACAGCGCGGGGGAGCGCAAGAACGAAGCTCCGCAAAAGGAAGCCCCGCAAAAGGAAGCCTCGCAAAAGGAAGCCCCGCATGAAGCGGGGCTTGGTGGCACCCATTTTGGAAGTGCCGTTGCCGTAGTTACGGCGCGTACCGGGTTGAACCCCGGTGATTATCGGAATCAAAAGTCAGTCAGCAGTCGATTCGCCTCCTTTTTTAACCCTAATTAATGTATAGATGCAGCTGGGGCCGAAGTCAAGCTTGTTACGCGGCCGGCATTGCCTCGCTTGCCCGCTAGGAGTAGATTGCCCAATTGAAAAAAAGCCGCGGCTCACAGGTCGCGCCGCGGCTTCCGTCCTTCGTCGCGCAGACATGAAAACAGGAGAGAAAATGAAGAATTTGTTGATTGCCGCGATCGCACTGCTCGCGGCCGGGAACGTGCAGGCACAAGGCGGCTACCCCAACCGACCGATCACCATGGTGGTCGGTTTCGCGCCGGGAGGCGGCACCGATGCCGTGGCGCGCATCCTCGCAAAAAGTCTCAGCGACAGCATGGGCCAGCAGGTCCTGGTCGAGAACAGGGCGGGCGCCGGAGGCAATATCGCGACCGACTACGTCGCCCGCGCGGCGCCGGATGGCTATACCATCCTGCTCGGCAGCGTGGGCTCGCTCACGGTGGCGCCGCATGTGATCACCAATCTTGGCTACGCGCCGCTGCGCGACTTGGCCCCGATCACCATGGCGGTGGTATTTTCCAACGTGCTGGTGGTGCAGGCTTCGTTGCCGGTGCAGACACTTGCCGATTTCGTCAAGCTCGCCAAGGACAAACCGGGCACGGTCACCTACGGCTCCTCCGGCATCGTCGGCGCCGGTCACCTGGCGGGCGAGCTGCTGAAGATACGCGCCGGCATCGATATGATCCACGTGCCCTACAAGGGCGGCGGCCCGGCGATGCAAGGGATGCTGGGCGGTCAGATCATGGCCTATTTCGCGACACCGGTGTCGGCGGGCGGACACATGAAGGCGGGCAAGATCCGCGCCATCGCGACTACCGGCCCGAAGCGTGCGGCGCTGCTGCCCGACGTGCCCACGGTATCCGAGTCGGGCTACCCCGGCTACGAGGCGACAAACTGGTATGCCTACGTGGCGCCCGCGAAAACGCCGAAGGAAATCATCGAGCGACTCAATCGCGAGCTGGTGAAGGCGCTGAAAGACCCAGCGGCGGTGGGACTGCTGCACAAGCAGGGGCTGGAGCCCAGCCCGAGTACGTCCGCAGAACTGGCGCAGTATATGGAGCGCGAATACGAAACCTGGGGAAAAGTGGTGAAACAGGCTGGCATTCAGGCGCAGTGAGGACCTGTCAGCGGCACCAGGCATAGCAAGGGTACGTCCATGGACAGGGCGCAGGAACGCAGGCGCGAAATCGAGGCCACCGTCGCCGCTGTCCGCGCCATCGAAGCGCGCGAGGGCATCACGCGCTCCAGCCTCGCGAAAATCAGGCAGCGGCTGATCCAGCTTGCCGCGCGCACCGACCTGTTTACCGAGGCGGATTTTCCGCCGCCCGCGCCCGGCGGCAAGCGACAGTCCTGCCTCTATCGCCTTGCCGAGGACGCCGACCACCGTTACGCGCTGTATGCCAATTCTTCCCTGGGCGGATACGCCACGCCTGCGCATAACCACACCACCTGGGCGGTCATAGTCGGCGTGACCGGCGAGGAACTGAACCGCTTCTACGAGCGCACCGCCGATAACGGCGTGCGCGAAAAAGGCCAGCATGTGGTGCGGCAGGGCTCGGGCGTGTCCTTCATGCCCGCGGACCTGCATTCCATCCATATAGAGGCACCCCTGCTGAATTTTCACATGTACGGTCTCGCGCTGGAGCAGCTTACCCGGCGCGAATTCTACAAACCGGACGAGCACGCTTGGGCGATTTTCCCGCCGCACACCGACATCCGCGAAGCGCGCCCGGCTCGCGTATGAACCGCGCTATCTCCGCAGCAGCGCTGTGCGAGCTGCTGCTCGCGAATACCGAGTTCGCCCTGCTGGACGTGCGCGAACAGGGCGTACACTGCCAGGGGCATCCGTTTTTCGCCAGCGCCTTGCCGCTCTCCAGGCTGGAAATGATGGTCGGGGACCTGCTGCCGCGCCGCAGCGTCCCCCTGGTGTTGCTCGACGCCGGCGGCGAGGATCTGGCGGAGCGCGCCGCGGCCAAGCTTGCCGGTCTGGGCTACAGCGACATCGCGCTACTGGAGGGAGGTTGCGCCGGCTGGAAAGCGGCCGGCGGCGAATTGTTTTCCGGCGTGAATGTCCCCTCCAAGGCCTTCGGCGAATTCGTCGAGCATCATTACGATACGCCGCGGGTGCCGCCGCAGGAAATCAAACGCCTGATCGACAGCGGCAGAAAACTCCTCATCCTCGATTCGCGGCCGTACGAGGAATATCACCGTATGAACATCCCCGGCGGCATGGCCGCGCCGGGAGCCGAACTGGTGTATCGGGTGCACGAGCTCGCGCCCGACCCCGACACGCTGGTGGTGGTCAATTGCGCCGGGCGCACGCGCAGCATCATCGGCTGCCAGTCGCTGCGGAACGCGGGTATTCCGAATCAGGTGGTCGCGCTGAAGGACGGCACCATGGGCTGGGAACTGGCAGGCTACCAATGCGAGCGCGGCTCGACTGCCGTGGCGCCCGCGCACGGCGCGGCGGGCGCGGCGCAGGCGCGCGCCGCCGCCGAATGGGTGGCGCGGCGCTTCGAAGTCAAGTTCGCCTCGCGCGTTCAGGTCGAGGCCTGGCAGCGCGATTCCGGGCGCAGCCTGTATCTCCTCGACGTGCGCACCAGGGAGGAATTCGAGCGCGAGCGCATTGCTGCTTCCTGCCATGCGCCGGGCGGGCAGCTGATCCAGGCGACGGACGAATTTGTTGCCGTGCGCAATGCGCGCATCGTGTGCATCGACCCGGCCCGGGTGCGCTCGGTAATGACCGCGTCCTGGCTGAACCAGATGGGCTGGAACGAAGTTTATGTGCTCGAACCCGAAGGCGAGAACGGTTTCGCCGGCTGGTCACTCGAGACCGGCGCGCGCGCCCGGGTCCCGGCCGGCTTCAAACCCTGGCACACGGTTTCCGCGCCCGAATTGGCGCGGCAGCAGGGCGGCGCGACCGTACTCGATCTTTCCAGCAGCCTCAGGTTTCGCGATCGCCATATTCCGGGTGCCTGGTGGGCGGTGCGCGCGCGGCTGGACCAGGCACACGGGAAACTCTCCGAAGCCGCCAGGCTGGTGCTGACGTCTGAGGACGCTACGCTTGCGCATCTGGCGGCGCCGGAAGCAGCGGCGCTGTGGCCGGATGCCGAAGTCCGCGTGCTCGACGCTGGAAATGCAGCATGGTTTGCCGCGCGCCTGCCGGTCGAAACAGGCATGGAAAAAGCGAGCACCGCGCTGGACGACGTCTGGTACAAACCCTACGACCAGGCGCGGGACTACGAAAAGCACGCGCGCGCCTATCTTGACTGGGAAGTGGCGCTGGTCGAGCAGATCAAGCGCGATCCTGCGATCAGGTTCCGCGCGTACGACTGAGCCTGGAGAGCAGCTTCTCGCCCTTGCGAGGCACTCCCTTACAGGGTGACGCGGGTACCGAGTTCGATCACGCGATCGGGGAGCAACTTGAAATACTCCGCCGTGGCGGGACTGTTGCGTTGCATCCAGCGGAACAGTTCCCGGCGCCAGGTGAACAAGCCCGGTTTCACCGCGCGCGCGAGGGTGGCTTTACCGAGGAAGTAAGTCGTATCCAGCGTTTCAAATTTTAGTCCGTGGCGCTCGAGCAGCTTCAGGCCTTTGGGTACGTCGGGTTGCTCCATGAAACCGAAGTACAGCACCGCCTGATAAACATGGTCGCGCTCGATTACGTGTACCTCGGTGCGTTCCTGGTCGGGGATGCGCGGTACATCGGCGTTGTGTATGGTCAGGAAAACAATCCGCTCGTGCAGCACCTTGTTGTGCTTGAGATTGTGCAGCAGAACGCCGGGCACTGAGTCCTCGTCCGGCGAGAGATACACTGCGGTGCCGGAGACGCGCGGAATATCTGCGGAGCATAAAGTCGAGAACGCGTTGATCGGCACGCGCCGGCTCTTCTCATGCGCGGTGAGTATCGTTTCCGCGCGTTTCCATGTGGTCAGCATTATGAACAGCGCAAAACCGCAGGCGAGCGGGAACCAGCCGCCGTCGGCGATCTTGGTGGCGTTGGCGGCAAAGAACACCAACTCCACCAGCCCGATCAGCGCGAGCACCGCAAGGAGCAACGGGTTCGGCCGCTTTTTCATGGATATGGTTACGATCGCGACGAGTGCCGTCGTGAGGACCATGGTTCCCGATACCGCAATGCCGTAAGCGGCCGCGATCGCGGTTGACGTCTTGAACGACAACACCAGCAGGATGACCAGCACCAGCATGGTCCAGTTCACTTGCGGAATGTAAATCTGGCCGCGCTCGGTCTCCGAGGTGTGCCGCGTCGGCACGCGCGGGAGATAGCCGAGACGGGTCGCCTGGTTGGTGACGGAAAACGCGCCCGAGATCGTTGCCTGCGAAGCGATGATGGTCGCTATGGTCGCAAGCACGACCAGCGGGATGAGCAGTTCCTGGGGTGCGAGCAAATAGAACGGGTTTTTCATCGCTGCGGGATCGCGCAGCGCGAGAGCGCCCTGGCCGAAATAGTTGATCATCAGCGCGGGAAATACCAGGCCGAACCATGCCAGGCGTACCGGCGTCGCGCCGAAATGGCCCATGTCGGCGTACAGCGCTTCGGCCCCCGTAACGGCGAGGAACACCGCGCCGAGCACGAGAAACGTGAGTCCGGGCGAGTGCCAGGCGAAGACTAGCGCGTGCCTCGGATCCAGCGCGGCGAGCACCGCCGGCGTTTGCGCGATCGACAGGGCGCCCAACGCCGCGAGGGCGAGGAACCACAGTACGGTGATGCGGCCGAACAGATTGCCCAGGGCGCCCGTGCCGCGGCGCTGCATCGCAAATAGTCCAACCAGGATCGCAATCGTGATCGGCACGATCCAGTGCTCGAATGCGGGCGTCGCCACCGACAAGCCTTCCACCGCGGAGAGCACCGAGATCGCCGGCGTGATGATGGCGTCGCCGTAAAACAGCGACGCGCCGAAAATGCCCAGCATGGCGACTGTCCAGGCGAGACGCGGGTGCGTGCGCGTCAGGCGCGAGGCAAGCGCGAGCAGCGCCAGAATGCCGCCCTCCCCGCCATTGTCGAAGCGCAGGACGATGCTTACGTATTTCAGGGAAACGATCAGCGTGATTGACCAGAACATCATCGACAACACCGCGAGCACGTTGGCCTCGTTTAGTGGCAGGCCATGCGGGCCGCTGAAGGCTTCCTTGAATGCGTAAAGCGGACTGGTGCCGATGTCGCCGTAGACGACTCCGAGTGCGGCAAGGGTGAGTACCGACAGCGAGGACTTGCCATTCGGATCGCCGCCGCCGGGGGCATTTGCGCTCATCGGATCCTCTGTCAGCTTAGAAGAGGAACGCGAATCTATACCTTATTTTACTGCAACGCAACATCCCCGCGCCGGGGGCAGGTATTGCGCCTCTCGCGCGCGCCGACCTAGCGTTCGTCTTCCGCGTACATGCTGACTGCGCGCGTGCGCTTGGGCCCGGCGGCGTAGCGCTCCAGTTTCACCAGGATGGGGTACAGCTCCTCCAGCTTGGCGTGGGCCGCGGCTTCGGTTTCGAAAGTCAGCAGTTTTCCATCCGGCCCCTTGACGTCGTGCCAGGCCTGCGAGTCCTTCTCGTCTTCCTGTACCTGCAGCTTGAACATGATTGCCCCCTTCAGACTCAGACGCCGTTAAATAAAATTGTGCTGACTATTGGCGTGGTGATCTTGATATCGATCAAACGGCCGGGCCGCTTCACTTGGCGCCGATATGCGCGATGGCCTCGACTTCCACCAAAACCTCGGGCGTGCCCAGCGCGCTGACCTCGACCAGGGTGGATGCCGGGAAATCGCCCTCGAAGAACTCCTGCCGCGCGCGCCAGACTTCCTTGTTCTGCTTGATGTCCACGACGTATATGGTCACTTTCACCACATCCTGCGTCGTGCCGCCTGCCGCTTCTACCAGGTTCTTGATTTTGGTGAAAATGATTTTCGCCTGTTGGTATTCGTCCTTGCCTTCGATGCTGACGCCGTCCTGGGCGCGCGAGATCTGTCCGGACATGAACAGAAATTCCCCCGCGCGGATCGCGTTCGACCAGCGCCCGGGCGGGGCTTCGGCAACAGCAGGGCTGTAGATGCGGGTTTTCGGCACGGAATGCTCCTTTGTAGGTGACGGCGAATTGTTGTAGTCTCAACGTGTTCATTCTTGCCGCATATTTCGGGATTGGCAAGCAAAGCGACGCCGGGCAGGTTTGCGCCAGGAACGAAAGGAGGAATACATCGTGCATCCTGCTGCATTGATCGACGCCGTGCGCGGCTGGGTAGCGTCGTCAGAGCGCGTGGTGGTCCTCACCGGGGCGGGCATTTCCACCGAGTCGGGCATTCCGGATTTTCGCGGGCCGCAGGGCGTGTGGACGCGCGATCCGCAGGCGGAGAAACTTTCCGATATTCGCTACTACATGGCCGATGCGGAAATACGCAAGAAGGCGTGGCAGGCGCGGCTGGTGCATCCGGCCTGGGAGGCGCAGCCCAATGCGGGGCACGAGGCCCTGGTCGATCTGGAGCGGCGCGGCAAGCTGCATGCGCTGATCACGCAGAATATCGACGGATTGCACCAGAAGGCGGGGAACTCGCCCGAGCGCGTGATCGAAGTGCACGGCACGGTGATGAAAGTAGTGTGTATGCGCTGCGGCTGGAAGGGGCCGATGCAGGAGACTCTGGTGCGCCTTTTGACCGGCGAGGACGATCCGCCCTGTACTCTGTGTGGCGGCATCCTGAAAAGCGACACCATCTCTTTCGGCCAGAACCTGGTGCCCGAGGTGATAGAGCGGGCGATGCGTTCTGCCGCCGAAGCCGACTGCTTTATTGCGGTCGGCACCAGTCTGCAGGTCTATCCGATCGCGGGTGCGGTTTCCACGGCTAAATCAGCCGGCGCGCGCGTCGTGATCCTCAATGCCGAGCCGACGCCCTTCGACGATATTGCCGACGCGGTGCTCGCCGAGGCGATAGGCAAAACGCTGCCGCGGATAGTCTGAAACGATGCAAAAGGGGCGCGCCCTCGCGGTACACGCCCCTAAGATGGCTAGGTCTGTTTAAGCCCAGCGGCCGGCAGGTCGAACTCAGTAGTGCGTCATGCCGGTGCGCTCGTAATGACGCTGGCGCTGTTCCAGCTCGCACAGATTGTCGGACTCGGCAAAGAAACGATCGCGTTCGGAGTAATCAAGGCGTTCGAACCACGCGCCTATATTCTTGAACAGCAAGTTCAGCAGGCGGCTGATTTCGGCGTTGCGCTGAATACGCGCAATTTGCTCGATCGCATGAATATCAAAAGCGGTTTCGTTCGCGGCCTCGACCTGGATATTGCTGCGCACAATCTCGGGCGCGGGCGCGGGCGACCTGAAAACCCTCAAGGCAGACTCGCCTAAGGCTGCGTCTGGGCGTAGAATACTGTCACCTTCGTATAAGGGAGCGTACATTCTCATGGCAATTTCCTTAAAAATCCGGTTGAATCAGCACGGTTATCGTGCCTATGTATCGAATATTAAAGGCATAAACCTGGATTATCCAATCGCATGATCGGATAGTCGCCATCGCTTTAGCTGATACCGGGCATAAATCTATGATGCAATGCAACAATTTCACCGGAATCGGCCCCTCACCCTAATAAAAGAGCGGATTCGATATGGAGCTTTATCAGCTGCGCAGCTTTGTTGCCGTCGCCGAGGCGGGTCATCTGAGCCACGCGGCGGAGCGTTTGCACATAAGCCAGCCAGCCGTCAGCGCGCAGATAAAGGCGCTGGAGGAGGAACTTGACCTGCTGCTGTTCGAGCGCACTTCCAGCGGCATGGTACCTACGGCGGCCGGTCAAACCCTGCTGGCACACGCGCAGAAAGTTCTGGCCGCGGCCCAGGCATTGCGCAACCAGGCCAAGGCCTTGAAGGGCGAGGTTGCCGGACGCGTGCGCATAGGAACGATGTCGGACCCGGGATTCATCCGCATCGGCGAATTTCTGAACGCCACGGTCGAGCGTTACCCCCTGCTGCAGATGGAACTGCATCAGGAGGTGACCGGCGAGGCGTTTGCCAAGGTGCGCGACGGCGAACTGGATGCAAGCTTCTACTACGGCGATCTGGAACACCGGCTCGTGAGCCGGCTGCGGCTGCGCGGCGTCAACTACCGCGTCGCCGCGCCGGCGGCATGGAAGGACCGCGTGATCGATGCCGACTGGAACGCGATCTCGGCACTGCCCTGGATTACCACGCCCTCGATCAGTAGCCACCATAAGCTGGTGCGAGAGCTGTTCGACAAGCATGGCGCGGAGCCCAGCAAGGTGGTCGAGGCCGACCAGGAGTCGGTGATCGCCAACCTGGTCGTGTCCGGGGTCGGTCTTTCCCTGATCCGCGAGGAACTGGCGCTGGAAAAGGCGGCCGCGGGCGAGGTCTGCCTGTGGCGCGACCTGCGGCTGGAGACCACGCTGTGGTTTATCTACCAGTTCGCGCGCCACGACGATCTGATAATCCGCTCGCTGCTGGACGTGCTGCGCGACACCTGGAAGCTGGGCGAAGACCAGGCGCCGCCGCCGCGCCAGCGGCCCTGAACCCTGCCGCCGGCTATGCGGCGAATGCGGCGCGCCCGCGCGCGCGATAGAGCAGCGCCAGCACGATGGCAATATTGACCAGGTTCCAGCCGATGCCGTTGATGAAAGCGGCACGATAAGAGCCGCTGAGGTCGAAAATTGCGCCCGACATCCAGCCCCCCAGCGCCATGCCGAACAGAGTCGCCATCAGTACCGTGCCCACGCGCGCGCCGGCCTCGCGGGGCGTGAAATGCTCGCGCACGATGAGCGCGTAGGCGGGCACGATGCCGCCCTGGAACAATCCGAACATCGCCGACAAGAGATAAAGCGACACCATGCCGGTGAATGGCAGGAACATGAACAAGGCAATGCATTGCAGCGTGGACCCGAGCAGCAGCGTGCGCAATCCGCCGATATGGTCTGAGATCCAGCCGAAAGTGAGCCGGCTTACGATGCCGAAACCGAGCATGAGCGAGAGCATTTGCGCGCCGCGCGCGGGACCATAGCCCAGATCGCCGCAGTAGGCGACGATGTGTACCTGCGGCATCGACATGGCCACGCAGCAGGCGACCCCGGCCACGCAGAGCAGGGTCATCAGGGTGCCCGGGGAGAGCCCGAGCGTGCCGCTGGCGCCCGCGGCGTGGGTCGCGGACCCCGCTGCAGGAAGCGCTGCCGGCGAGGACAGGAGCGGCGGTCGCCGGCGCAGCACCAGCGCGAGCGGGATCATCGTCAGGAGGCAGAACACGCCGATGCCGACATAGGTCTGCCGCCAGCCGGCGCTGTCGATATAGTGCTGCATCAGCGGCGGCCACAGGGTGCCTGCGAGATAGTTTCCGCTGATGCAGATCGCAACGGCAATGCCGCGGCGGCGCGTGAACCAGAGCGAAATGTCGGCGACCAGCGGCGCGAACGTGGCCGAAGTGCCGAGCAGTCCGATCATCAGCCCCTGGGCGAGATTGAATTGCCACAGGCTGCCGGCGCTGCCGGCGGCGATGAATCCGGCCGAGAGTCCGAACGCGCCGATGATGACCGGGACCATCACGCCAAAGCGGTCCGACAGCCGCCCCATGAGGATGCCACCCAGTCCGAAACCTATCATGGTGAAGGTGTAGGGCAGGGATGCATCCGAGCGCCCCACGCCGAAATCCGCCTGCACGCGCGGCAGCACGACGGTGATCGCGTACATGCCGGAGCCGCCTATGGTCATCAAGGCCAGCGCGGTGCACAGCCGTGCCCAGGCGTAGCGCGACTCGGCCCGGCTTTCGGTCCGGGTCAAAACCCCTCGAGCACGATCTTGCCGAGCGTGTGCCCCGCCTCCAGCATTTTGTGCGCGCGCTTCAGGTTGGCCGCGGTTATTTTTCCGAGATTGACCGAGAGCGTCGTTTTCAGCGTGCCTGCCTCGATCAGCGCCGCGGTCTCGTTGAGCAGATGATGCTGCTCAATCATGTCCGGCGTTTTGAAACTGGAGCGCGTGAACATGAATTCCAAGGCGAGCGTCACGCTCTTGCCCATCA
>CAKKSJ010000056.1 GCA_919902965.1 Burkholderiales bacterium | reverse complement strand
CGCATGCAAGCAGCGATCCGCGCGGACGGGGCGCCGTCCGCGCAAGCTCGGGCGCCAGCGTTCGAAGTACCTTCGTCGGCGCAATGTCGCAATAACAAAGGGAGTAACTCAGGTCGCTGCGTATACGCAACAGACGAAACCTATACCCGCCGTGCCGAAAACTCGTCGACGATTTTGTCTTCGTAGTAGCTGGTCGGCGAGGGCGCGTTCATGAACTGGCGATGCACTTCCTGCGATACGCTGCTGTAGGCGAGCACGCTGCCGTCGCGCAGTTCGACTTCGAGCACGCGCGATTTCGCGTCGTAGCCGACTGCGCGGATCTTGCTGGAATTGACGCACTTGCGCTCCATGTCTGCTTCCTCAGGCCGGAAGAAATGCCAGGACCGCGCCGGCGCCGGCTGCCGCAGCCAGCATAGGCAGTGCGCAGCGGCGGGCGAGTGCGGCGCCGCCGACCGCCAGCACCAGCCCGAGCTTGAATGCAATGTTCGAAACCAGCGCGAGTACGATGGCGCTGACCGCCTGAAACGGCTGCAGCGTGCCCAGATCGTACAGACGCAGGGTGGAAAGCGTGATTGCGTCCACGTCGGTGAGGCCTGACACCAGTGCCACTGCGTACAGGCCGCGGTTGCCGGCGACGTCCGACAGCCATGCGGAACAGAACAAGATTACGCCGAACAGCAGCCCGAAGCCCAGCGCGGTGCGAATTTCGGTCGGATTGCGAATTTCCGGGAGTTCGAGCACGGCCTGCTGGCGGAGTTTGAGCCACCAGTAGAGGGTGCCCACTGCACCACAGGCGAGCGCGCCGGCCATCACCGGCAGTATCAGTGGCAGGAGGGCCGGTGAAACGACGCCGGCCAGCACCGCCAGGCGTGCCGGCACCACCAGATTGGCAGTGAGTATCACCACCGCCGCGAGTTGCAGCATCCCGGGGTCGCGCGCATGGCGCGCATAAACCATGCTCGTCGCGGTGCTCGATACCAGGCCGCCCATGAGGCCCAGGAGCAGCACACCATGGCGGCCGCCGCTAATGCGCAGCGCGACATAGCCGGCCAGGCTAATACCCGAGATAAGCACCACCATGAGCCAGATCTGGTACGGGTTCAGCGCGTTATAGGGCCCGTAGTTCTGGTTGGGCAGTACCGGCAGAATGACCAGACTCAGCGCGGCAAACTGCAGGATAGATAGCAGGTCCTGGCGCGTCAGGCTCTGCGATAGTCCGCGCAGCTCGGGCTTGAAATAGAGCAGCATGGTGGTGATCACGCCCAGCATGATGGACAGCGTCGGATAACCCAGCCAGATCAGTACGCCCAGGCCGTAGCAGACGCAGATTGCCGCCACCGAGGTGGTGCCTGGGTCGGCCGCCTCTTCGCCTAGTCGGCTGTCGCAGGCATAGGCGGCGATCATCATCAGACCGACCAGGATAAGACCTGCCGCGATTATCCAGGGCGAACCGGTCCTGCCGGCGATCAGGGCAGTGAGCGTGCCCAGGAGGGAGACCAGCGCGAAGGTGCGCAGGCCGGCCTTGCTCGCGGGCTTGCGTTCGCGCTCCAGGCCGATCAGCAGGCCCAGGGCCAGGCTGGTCAGGAAGGCCGGCAACGGCGCCAGCTCAGTCGATTCGAGAAAGCCGAGATTCATGCGACGCTCTCCCAATCCTCCACGATGAGCTGCACGCTCTGCACACCATTGTACTCGTTCACGGCCAGCCGGTAGGCGGCGCGGATCGCGCTGCCCGCCGGGGCGAGCGAATTGAAACGTATGGCATCGAAAGACAGTCCGTCTTTCTGCAAGCGCAGCTTGAGATGTTTGCTTCCGACCACGCGCTGATTGGCGACGCTAAAGTCGTCGCAGAATAGCGGCTGCGGAAATCCCTGTCCCCACACCTCGCGTTCCAGCAGGCGTATGGTATCCAGGTTAATGTAGGCGGATTCCAGCCTGCCATCGGTATCGATGCTGCGCGCGAGATCGGAATCGGCGAGCAATCCACGCACGCTGCTTTCGAACAGTTCGCTGAATTGCGCCAGAGCCTCGCTGCGTATGGTGAGGCCCGCGGCGGCGGCGTGGCCGCCGAAACGCAGGATCAGGCCCGGCGCGCGTTTGGCGACGAGATCGAGCGCATCGCGCAAATGCAGGCCGGCGATCGACCGCCCCGAACCTTTCAACTCGCCTGAGTTGCCTGCCGCAAACGCGATCACAGGCCGATGTAGCCGGTCCTTGATGCGCGCGGCCAGTATGCCCACCACGCCCTGGTGCCAGGACGGATCGTAGAGCGACAGGGCGTAGGATTCTCCGGCGTCTGCGTCCAAGCCCAGGCGCTCGAGCATGAGCAGCGCCTGCTCCTGCATGCCGCCTTCGATTTCACGCCGTTCGCGGTTCAAACGGTCCAGGTTCTGCGCGATATTGAGTGCGCGCGCCGTATCATCCGTGATCAGGCACTCTATTCCCAGCGCCATATCGGCAAGGCGCCCGGCGGCATTGAGCCGCGGTCCGGCGGCAAAACCCAGATCGAAGCAGGACGCGCGCCCGGCTTCGCGCCCGGCCACGCGCAGCAGCGCGGCGATGCCGGCCTGCATTTTGCCGGCGCGGATGCGCTTCAGCCCCTGCGCCACGAGGATGCGGTTGTTGCGGTCCAGCCGCACCACGTCGGCCACCGTGCCCAAAGCGACCAGGTCGAGCAGCGTCGCCAGATTGAATTCCGCGTGTTCCCTGAAATGCCCGCGCCGGCGCAGCTCTGCCCTGAGTGCGAGCATCACGTAGAACATCACACCCACCCCGGCGATAGCCTTGCTGGTGAAATCGCAACCGGGCTGGTTCGGGTTGACGATGCAGCTGGCCGCAGGCAGGGCGTCGCCGGGCAGATGGTGGTCGGTGATCAGCGTGGCGATACCCAGCGCATTTGCGCGCGCCACGCCCTCGTTGCTGGCGATGCCGTTGTCCACGGTGATCAAGAGCGCGGGGCGGCGCGGCGCGCGCGCGGCGAGATCGACGATTTCCGGCGTGAGCCCATAAGCGTATTCGAAGCGGTTGGGCACGAGATAGCCCACGTCGGCACCGAAGGCCGAAAGGGCGCGCACACCGACGGCGCAGGCGGTGGCGCCATCGCAATCGTAGTCGGCGACGATCAGCAGGCGCTGTCCGGATTCGATTGCATCGGCAAGCAGTATCGCGGCCCGCGCCGCATTCAACAGCTGTTCGGGCGCAATCAGCGCGGAGAATGTACTCTCTACCTCGCTTTTGTCGAGCACGCCGCGCGCGGCATAGAGTTGCGCCAGCACCGGATGCAGGCCCTGTTGCACCAGCATGTCGCGTGCGCGCTGGGGGATGGGGCGCGTGACGATAGATGTCATTGCTATGCGTAGCTCGCCAGTGGCTTCACCCGCCGCCAGAAGCGGCGCAGGTCGCCGCGCGTGGTTTCCACCGACAATGTGCCTTTCGGGCCTAGCCCATGCAGGCTCAACATGCCGATGCGCTCCTGCCTGAGTGCCTCCAGCAGAGGCGCGAACCATTCGCGCTCAAGTCGCGCGAGCGTAGTGCGCCAGGCGTAGGCGTCGCCGTAGCGGGCCGGCACGCACAGCGCATCGAGTACGATCAGCTGGACCCCTGTGCCGGCGCTGGCGCGCAATAGTTCAGTCGCGTTCCCGGGAAGTTTGTGCGCGGCAACGTGGGTGGCTTGCGCCAGGCCCCTGGCAAACGGATCCGCGGACCAGAGCGCATTGAACGGCGCGCCCGCCGGCGCCTGCATGCAGCCGCCGCCCCACAGCCAGATGCTGTTGACCGGCAGTTCGCCCGCGCTCTCGCGGTGCGCGTTGACCGCGTGCCCGTGCAGCAGCATCTGGACCTCGTTCAGGCGCGCGCGCCAGAACGGGGCGTCGGCGCCGCGCGGCAGGATGTCGTCGATGCTCCTGCCCACCGCTTGCGCCAGCGGCGTGGTTTGCATTGAGGGCGCGCGCCCGACCCGCACATACCAGCGCTCCGGCCGCAGCGCATGGAACATCAGGCCGTCGCCGGAAAAGTGCGCGTTGAGGCTTGCGGCCAGGCTGTCGGTCTCCAGCTGCGACAGAGGAAAACTGCCGCTGTCGGCGAGCACCAGCCGGTTGCCCACCAGTTTCAGGTGCACCGGGTCGGCGCGCAGCCAATGCTGCGTGCCCGGTTCGCCGCCGTCTGCGAGCAAACTATAGGGCGCAACCGGCCAGTCCTCCTGCTTGTCTACGCCAAAGCGCTCGCACAGCCAGACCAGGCTGGATCCCGCCTCGGCCGCCTGGGCCTCGACGCGCGCGCGGCCCCTGGCGAGGAGCCGTTCCAGCGCCGGCGTATCGAGTCCGGCATAGATGTCGGGAGCATCATGCGCGGGCCAGAACAGATCGGGAAGCAGCAGATGACAATGCATGCCAAAGTTTATCACTGCCCTGTACGGATAAGCCGGGCGTGAGTATGTCAAAATACCCTTGCACCAAAACGACTATGAGCAAACTCCCTTACGAACTGTTCGTCGGCTTGCGCTATACCCGCGCGAAGCGCCGCAACCATTTCATTTCCTTCATCTCGCTGACGTCGATGCTGGGCATCGCGCTCGGGGTCGCGGCGCTGATTACAGTGCTGTCAGTGATGAACGGTTTTCAGAACGAGTTGCGCACGCGCATCCTCGGGGTGGCTGCGCATGTGCAGATCAGCGGGCCGGGCGACCTGCTCTCCGACTGGCCGGCGGTGGCAGCGCTTGCGGCGGCGGATGCGCGCGTCCTTGCAAGCGCCCCCTACGTCAATGTGCAGGGTATGCTCACCTACGACGGCGCGGTACGCGGCGCGCTCATACGCGGCATTTTGCCCGAGCGCGAGGAGCAGGTGGCGGAGTTCGGCAGCAGCATGAAATCCGGCACGCTCGCTGCGCTCAAACCGGGTGAGTTCGGCATTGTGCTGGGTGCCGAGCTCGCGCGCGCCCTCGCCGTGGTCGCCGGCGACAAGCTCACCTTGATCGCACCGCAGGGGCAGGTGACGCCGGCCGGCATTATTCCGCGGCTCAAACAGTTCAGCGTGGTCGGGATTTTCGAGGTTGGCATGTTCGAATACGATTCCGGCCTGGCGCTGATCCACCTCGAGGATGCGCAGAAGCTGTACCGCATGGAAGACAAGGTGTCGGGCGTGCGCCTGAAGCTGCGCGATCTGTTCC
>CAKKSJ010000055.1 GCA_919902965.1 Burkholderiales bacterium | reverse complement strand
CGGGTCGACCTGATTTACCTGTGCTATCCGAATAACCCGACTGGCGTGGTTGCCACCAAGGAGATGCTGAAGCGCTGGGTCGAATACGCGCAGCAGAACGGTTCGGTGATTCTGTATGACGCCGCCTATGAAGCCTACATCACCGACCCGGCCATTCCGCACTCGATCTATGAAATCGACGGTGCCAGGGAAGTCGCGATCGAGTTCCGCAGTTTCAGCAAGACCGCCGGCTTCACCGGTGTGCGCTGCGCGTTCACGGTGATTCCGAAGGACCTGAAGGGAAAGACGCGCGATGGGCGCGAAGTCGCGATTCATCCGCTCTGGAATCGACGCCACTGCACCAAATTCAATGGTGTCTCCTATCCCGTGCAACGTGGTGCCGCCGCGATTTACACACCGGAAGGCAAACAGCAGGTGCGGGAAACCATCGCGTTTTACCTGTCTAACGCCAGGCTGATGCGAGAAGCGCTGACCAAACTGGGGATAAGGGTGTACGGCGGGGTGAACGCACCTTACGTTTGGCTGAAGACGCCCGGCAAATTGAGCAGCTGGGATTTTTTCGACAGGCTGCTGCAGGGAGCCCATTTGGTGGGAACGCCGGGGAGCGGTTTTGGAGCCTGTGGGGAGGGCTATTTCCGACTGAGTGCCTTCAACAGCCGCGCTAACGTCGAAGAAGCCGGACGGCGCTTCGCGAAAATCCTGTAGGGGATCCGGCGTAGTTCAAGGCGAAGCCGAAACGCGCGCAACAGCGGTGAGGCGCAGCTAGCGTTTCGCTTCCAACTGTTCCCAACGCGACAAGGCCACCGCCAGTTCCGCCTCAATCGCCGCGAAACGCAGGTTCAACTGTTGCACCTGTGCCGGCTGATCCAGGTATAGCGCCGCATTCGCCAGCGCCGCGGTGATGTGCTTCTGCTCCTTTTCAAGAGCATCTATTTTTATTTGTAATTCAGTCAGTTCTCTAGCTTCCTTAAAGCTGAGTCTAACTTTTGCCGGGGTCAGGCCGGGCGTGGTCTTCTTTATCCGCCCGTCGCCCTTCTGTCCGCGCTGCGCAAGTTCCGCATCCGACCTGGCCGGGGTTTTCACCCGCTGCCAGTCGCTGTAGCCGCCGGCGTATTCCTTCCAGATGCCCCCGCCCTCGCTGGCGATGGTCTGAGTGACGACGTTGTCGAGAAACGCCCGGTCGTGGCTCACCAGAAACAGCGTGCCCGCATAGTCCTGCAGCAATTCCTCCAGCAGCTCCAGCGTCTCGATGTCCAGATCGTTGGTCGGCTCGTCCAGCACCAGCACATTGGCCGGCCGGCTGAACAGGCGCGCCAGCAGCAGGCGGTTGCGCTCGCCGCCGGAGAGTGACTTGACTGGCGCGCGCGCGCGTTCCGGCGGGAACAGGAAATCGCCCAGATAGCTGATTACGTGCTTGCGCGCGCCATTGATTTCGACGAAATCGCCGCCGGTGCTGATGGTGTCGGACAGCGTCGCCTCCTCGTCCAGCACAGTGCGGAACTGGTCGAAATAGGCGAAATCGAGCTTGGTGCCCAGGCGTACCTGGCCCGCGTCGGGCTGAATTTCGCCGAGGATCAGCTTGAGCAAAGTGGTCTTGCCGCTGCCGTTGGGGCCGATCAGGCCCACTTTGTCGCCGCGCAGAATGCGACAGGAAAAATCCTGCACCACCGGCTTGCCTTCGTAATGCTTGCCCACCTTGCGCAATTCCACCACCAGCTTGCCCGAACGCTCGCCCTCGTCGACCGTCAATGCCACCTTGCCCACACGCTCGCGCCGCGCGCTGCGCTCCAGACGTAGTGCCTCAAGGCGCCGCACCCGGCCTTCGTTGCGCGTGCGGCGCGCCTGTATGCCTTGCCGGATCCAGACCTCTTCCTGCGCGAGGAATTTGTCGAATTTGCGGCTGTGCACTGCTTCAGTTTCCAGGGCAGCGGCTTTTTCCTGCTGATAGCTGCTGAAATTGCCCGCGTAGCTGCTTAAGAGACCGCGGTCGAGTTCGATGATGCGCGTGGCAAGGTTATCGAGAAAGCGCCGGTCGTGGGTGACCAGCAGTACGCTGCCGGAATACGACAACAGCATCTGTTCCAGCCATTCGATCGCAGTGACGTCCAGATGATTGGTCGGTTCATCCAGCAGCAGCAGCTCGGGCGCGAGTACCAGCGCACGCGCCAGGGCGACGCGCTTTTTCAGGCCGCCGGACAGGTCGGAGATCAGCCGGTCGGCATCGAGCTGCAGGCGCGACAGCGTGCCGGCGACCTTGTGCTCGAGGCTCCAGCCATCGCTGGCGTCGAGTTGCTCCTGCAGCAAGTGCAGTTTCTCCATTAGCACGGGGTCTTCAGGGGCACCGACCTCGTGCGCCACCGTCAGGGCGTGCGCCACGGCGTGATAGTCGACGAGCAGCTGCGTGCCCGCGCCCAGGCCTGCCGCCACCGCTTCGAATACGCTCAGGCCGGGCTCGAAATCGGGTTCTTGTGCCACGCTCGCCAGCTTCAGTGCCGGCGCGCGCCAGAGCTTGCCGTCATCGGCAGCGGCGACGCCTTCGATGAGTTTAAGCAGGCTCGATTTGCCGGTGCCATTGCGGCCGATCAAACCGATGCGCTCACCCGGCTCGATCACCAGGTCGACATGGTCGAGCAAAGGGACATGGCCATAGGCCAGGGAAATCCGGGAAAGCTGAATGAGGGGCATCGAAACGCGCAGACGCAAGCAGGAAACTGCCCCAAGGATAACTCATTGCGGGGTAATTCCCCCGATTCGCTCGCACTTTGCCGCGTAACGGCTCAGGCGGCGCAGCACGCTAGGCGCTGTAGTTTACCGAGCGGATTTCGGTAATCGGCAGCATGGCGATATCGCGCAGCTTTTCGTAGCGCTCGCAATTCAGGTCAACCATCGCCTGCACCTGCGAGTAGGAGGAGGCAATGAAATGCTCCTGACCGTCTTCGCCTTTGCGGCTAATGCCGAAATCCACGGTCGCGCGTTTTTGATGCGCCAGCTTGCTCAACAGATTCTTGGTCGCCCAGATTTTGCCGAAGCGCGCGAACTCGCTCAAACGCGACGCATGGTTGATGGTATCGCCCAGCACGGCGAATTCGACACTGGTCGCGGTTTGGAACGTGCCCAGCCACTCCTGCCCTTCATGCAGTCCGGTATTCAGGTAGAGTTCGTTGAGCCAGTTTTTGCGCAGCTGCCATTTCTTGCTGATTTTCCTGATTTCCGATTTCAGTTCCTGGGCACAGGCGAGCGCATTGAATATGTAGTCGCTGTCGGGTTGCGGGAAGAAGTAATAAACCATGCCGTCGCCCACGTGCTTGCCGTAGGTCCCGTAATACTTCCTGAATATCGGACCCATGGTGGTCCAGATCTCGTTGATCAGTTCGAAATACTCTTCCGGCGGCAGTTCCGAGCAGATTTTGACCGAGTTCTGCAGATCCGCCACCATCGCCACAAGCGGCGTAAGTACCGGCAGGCGCTTGCGCATCAGATCGCGAATGACCGCATCGCGTTGGCTCAGAAATTCAAGCAATGTCGAGTTGTATTGCAGCGCCGGGATGTAGACCACGAAAATCCCTTCGCGGAAGAACGAGGCGAACACGCGCCAGTTTTTTTCGGGGCCGGCAACATCGCTCAGTTCAACTGCAAAGTCGAGGATGGGCTTACGCTCCGAGGTGACTACCGATTCGTCGTACAGCCGCTCTGCCAAGTTCAGTTGCCCGCGGTCCAGACCGCGCAACAAGCCGAGCACGCTGCCTTTTGCCAGGCGGTTCTTGGCCAGAGCAAGGTGGATGCGCAATAGTTCGGTGCCGAAGGGACCCGATTGTTCCGCGGCAGCCTGAAACAGCAGCAGGAACAGGTTACGCGCTTCGCTATTCGCAGGCAGCGTGTCCAGGCCGGAGAGAATGCGCTCGCGCGCTGCGTCGTTGTACCAGGTCAGTTCAAAGTTGTAGTTCACCATGTAAGCCGGATGCGGGACATCCTCCAGCGTGAGCCGCAGGGTGCGACGCTGATCCGCTGGCGCCATCGGTGCCCGCGGGCCGGCCAGGCCCGGCGGTCCGGGGAGTGGCTGGTCGGTGACGACCTGTTCCGGTTCAGGCGCTAATCCCGACTGGGCAATTCCTATGCGTGCGACGACCTCGGCCATGGTCAACCCTTCCCTTTTCAATCGTTGGACTT
>CAKKSJ010000054.1 GCA_919902965.1 Burkholderiales bacterium | reverse complement strand
AGTTTTGCATTGGGGTAGGCGCGCCTTACGCCGCGGATGGCGGGAAGCGCGCAGACAATGTCGCCAATGTATCCGATGCGAAAAACGCACACTCGTTCGGCAGATTCCGGCCGCGGGCGAGGCCAAAGCAGGATCGCAAAGCCATGCAGCAAACCGTTGATGCCCTTGTAGAGCGCGTTCACCAGCAACGCTTGTATGCGGTGCCCTAACCTGCGAAATGCGCCGCGGCCCGTTGTGCCTGGCGAGTCGGACAAAGGCTCGGCGATCGTCACCATCGCCTCATTGCGCCGTCGCAGGTACGTACGCGTTTGCCGCAGGCGAGGCCTGCTGCATCACGTGTTTTGCCCAGCCGCGTATTCCGCGTGCATCAGCGAGAAAAATGCCCTTTTTGCGCTCGTCCCAGATGCCGAAGGCATACATGCCCCGTAGCGCGTGCACCATGTCCGGTCCGCGCTCCGCATAAAGGTGGAGCAGAACTTCGGTATCGGAGTTGGAGCGGAAGCGATATCCTTTCGCTTCCAATTCCTTGCGCAACTCGCGGTAGTTGTAGATCTCGCCGTTGAAGGTGATGCGGAAATTGCCGTCGGCCGTGGCCATCGGTTGCGCGCCGGCCTCTGACAGATCGATGATAGCCAGGCGCCGGTGCGCGAGTCCGATTCTCCGGTCTGGGGAAATCCACAGCCCGGCGCCATCGGGACCGCGCTTGAATCGGGACCGCGCTTGATCATGTGCTCGCGGATGCGCAGAAGTTCCTGTTCGTCTACGGGCGGCGCCGATTCACGGTAGGCGTAGATGCCGGCGATGCCGCACATGCGCTTAAGCGGCTCCGCCGTTGGGGTCGCGAAAGTAGGCGATGGCCTGGGCCAGCCCATCGTCCAGCGCAACGCGCGGCGCCCAATCGAGAATGCGTTTTGCCAGGCCGATGTCGGGTTTGCGCTGAGTCGGGTCGTCCGAAGGCAGGGGTCTAAATTCGATCTGCGACCTGGAGCCGGTGAGGTCGACTATTTTTTGCGCCAGTTCCAGGATGGTGAACTCCCCCGGATTCCCCAGATTCACCGGCCCGGTGAAATCATCCGGCGAATCCATCAGCCGCACCAGCCCGTCCACCAAATCGTCCACATAGCAAAACGAACGCGTCTGCTTGCCTTCGCCGTAAATGGTGATGGGTTCACCCTTCAACGCCTGGACGATGAAATTCGACACCACACGCCCGTCGTTGGGGTGCATGCGCGGGCCGTAGGTGTTGAAAATGCGCGCGACCTTGATCCTGAGCTTGTACTGGCGGTAGTAGTCGAAGAACAGGGTCTCGGCGCAGCGCTTGCCTTCGTCGTAGCAGGAGCGCGTGCCGATCGGATTTACGTTGCCCCAGTAGTCTTCGGTCTGCGGATGGACTTTCGGGTCGCCGTAGACTTCGCTGGTGGAGGCTTGCAGGATCTTGGCCTTGACGCGCTTGGCGAGGCCGAGCATGTTGATCGCACCGTGCACGCTGGTCTTGGTCGTCTGCACCGGGTCGAACTGGTAGTGGATCGGCGATGCCGGACAGGCGAGATTGTAGATTTCATCCACCTCGACGAATAACGGAAACGTGATGTCGTGGCGCATGAGTTCGAAATGGGGATCGGGCAAGAGGTGGGTAATGTTGTCCTTGGTGCCGGTAAAGAAATTGTCCGCGCACAGCACGTCGTGGCCGTCGGCGAGCAGGCGCTCGCACAGATGCGAGCCCAGAA
>CAKKSJ010000053.1 GCA_919902965.1 Burkholderiales bacterium | reverse complement strand
TTAAGCGGCCATTCAAAAATGGAAAACCACTGGCGCGCTCGAGATGCGGCGCTACACCTGCGACGCGACCTGGCTCACTCGGCCGGGCGCGGGATGCCCGGGCGCTTGCCTACGCCGACTTTCAACTCCATGCTTTCCTGACCGCGTTTCAGTGTGAGCGCGGTCTGATTTCCCGGCGCCAGCGCAACGATCAGATTGCGCATAGCCTCCGGGTCGCGCACCGGCTTGCCGTCCACGCTGAGCACGATGTCCCCGGGCTTGATTCCGGCGCGCTCCGCGGGGCTGCCGCGCTGTACCCCGGCAACTAGTACGCCCTTGGTGGTGCCAAGCTTGAACGAGTCGGCCAGTTCCGGCGTGATCTCCTGCAGTTCCACCCCGACCCAGCCGCGCGTCACCGCGCCGGTCGCGATCAACTGCTCCATTACCTGTTTCGCGATGGAAACCGGTATGGCAAAGCCGATGCCGATGGAGCCTCCGGATTGCGAAAGTATCGCGGTGTTAATGCCAACCAGCTTGCCCGAGGTGTCGACCAGCGCGCCGCCCGAATTGCCCTGGTTGATCGCCGCATCGGTCTGGATGAAGTTCTCGAAGGTGTTGATGCGCAGGCCGGTGCGATGCAGCGCCGAGACGATACCCATGGTCACTGTCTGGCCGACTCCCAGCGGATTGCCGATGGCAAGCACCACGTCGCCGACTCTGAGGTTTTCGGCCTGAGCCAGCGTGATGGCGGGCAGATTGCGCGCATCGATCTGCAATACGGCGAGGTCGGTTTCAGGATCGTTGCCCACGACCTTGGCGACAAGTTTCTTGCCGTCGGAGAGCGCCACCTCGATTTCATCCGCGGCTTCGACCACATGCTGGTTGGTCAGGATGTAACCGCGCGGGCTGATGATCACGCCCGAGCCCAGGCTGAATGCCCGCTGCGCCTCGTCCTCGAAGCGCTCGCCAAAGAAGTGGCGGAACAAGGGGTCGTTCATGAACGGGTTGCGCGAACGCTTCACTTCCTTGCTGGTGAAAATGCTCACCACGGCCGGCGCGGCCCTGCGCACCGCGTCGCTGTAGGACGCGGCAGAGTCGCCTGCGCCGGACATGGCGGGCGGCGGCGTCTGGCTTATTTCCAGCGGAGCGGGGGATTTTCCCGGCAGCCATTCGGGCCTGAGTGTGGCAACGACAAACAACAACGCGAGGCAGACGGTTGTCGTCTGCGCGAAGGTCAGCCAGAGTCGGTACATCGCGGTCCTCGCCTTGCTTTCGATTCGAGGGAATGCCCAAAGGGGACTTTCCCCTTTTGCTCGGCTGAGTCAAGCTTGTTTCGGTGAATCCGAAACTAGCGCTTCATGCTGGGCAAATGATGCGCCGCGCGTGTGCGGGTACAATTCCAGCTGAACATGCGATAGGTGCCGCAATGCAGCGCGAAGAATTGAACCCTTACCTGGACGGCCTGTTGGAGATCTCCCGGTTTCAGGATTATTGCCCAAATGGGCTGCAGGTGGAAGGGCGCGGCACAATCCGGCGCGTCGTAACTGGCGTGACCGCGAGCCTGGCGCTGATCCAGGCCGCGCTCGCAGAAAACGCAGACGCCATTCTGGTGCACCACGGCTATTTCTGGAAAGGCGATGATCCCTGCATCACCGGCACGCGCCGCGCGCGTATCGCGCTGCTGATCGCGCACGAGCTCAACCTGTTTGCCTACCATCTTCCCCTGGACGCACACGCCGACCTGGGCAACAACGCCCAGCTCGGCCTGCGCCTGGGATTGGTCGCCAGCGGACGATTTGCCGATCAGGACATCGGCTTTCGCGGCAATCTGGATGTGCCGCTGCGCCTGGATGCCTTTGCCGCGCGGGTCGGGCAGCGGCTGGGGCGCGAACCGCTGGTCATCGGCGATGCGGCGCGGGAAATACGCAATATTGCCTGGTGCACGGGCGCGGCACAGGGTTTTTTCGAAGACGCGATTCGAGCGGGTGCCGACGCTTACCTCAGCGGAGAAATTTCCGAGCAGCAGGTACATCTGGCACGCGAGTCGGGCGTGGCGTTTATCGCTGCGGGACATCACGCGACCGAGAAATTGGGCGTGCAGGCTTTGGGCGAGCATCTGCGCGCGCAATTCGGACTTGAGCACCGCTTTATCGATATCCCCAATCCGGTGTGAATTCCGGTTTGGGCGCCAATTGCGGTGCGTCCTTTTTGTCTATCTATTTCAATGTGTTAGCCTATAAAACTTTAATCCTGGCGGCCGTTTCAGGTATAATCGCCTGCTTTTATGCATGGCAGAATCTTGTAGATCGAGGAATCTTCGATGAGCGACATTAAGCAAATAAACAAAGCTCGCCGCAATCTGGTGATCGCCAGCTGCGCTGCCGGCGGTGCCGCCGGTGTGGCGGTAGCGGTGCCGTTTGCCGCAAGCTGGCTGCCCTCGGAGCGCGCAAAGGCGGGCGGTGCGCCGGTGGTGGCCGACATCAGCACACTCAAGCCGGGTGAGATGATGACGGTTGAATGGCGCTCGAAGCCGGTGTGGATCATACGCCGCACCAAGGAAATGCTCGATGGCCTGGCGCGCGTGGACGCCAAGGTTTCCGACCCGAAGTCGGACGTGCCGATGCAGCCGGAATACGCCAAGAACGAATACCGGTCGATCAAACCCGAGCTGCTGGTGCTGGTCGGTATTTGCACGCACCTGGGTTGTTCGCCACAGGAAAAGCCAGCGGCGGACAAAGCGGAAATGGGCGCTGACTGGGCGGGCGGATTTCTCTGCCCCTGCCATGGGTCCAAGTTCGACCTTGCCGGGCGTGTCTACAAAGGCGCGCCGGCGCCAGTGAATCTCGAAGTGCCGAAATACACGTATCTGTCGGATACGCGCATTCTCATCGGCGAAGATACGAAAGGGGCATGACGCATGGCCGCCGCAGAAAAACCCCCTGTTACCGGTACCGGCTCGGTCGCACTGGACGGCGCGCTCACCTGGGTCGACCAGCGCTTTCCGCTGATATCGACCTGGAAAGCGCATCTTTCGGAGTACTACGCGCCGAAGAATTTCAACTTCTGGTACTACTTCGGCGGGCTGGCGATGCTGGTGCTGGGTATCCAGATCGTGACCGGCATTTTTCTCACCATGAACTACAAGCCGGACGCGAACCTGGCGTTCGCCTCAGTGGAATACATCATGCGCGAGGTGCCGGGCGGCTGGTTCATCCGCTACATGCACTCGACCGGCGCATCCGCCTTTTTCATCTGCGTCTACCTGCACATGTTCCGCGCGCTGCTCTACGGCTCGCACCGCAAACCGCGCGAGCTGATATGGATTTTCGGCGTGCTCATTTACCTGGTGCTGATGGGCGAGGCCTTCTTCGGCTATCTGCTGCCCTGGGGCCAGATGTCCTACTGGGGCGCGCAGGTGAT
>CAKKSJ010000052.1 GCA_919902965.1 Burkholderiales bacterium | reverse complement strand
GGGTTTGGGCAACAGCCCGAGCGCCGCCCGCTTCGGTTCGTCGGTGTCATCTATCAGAACGATATCCCATCTGGATCCAGACAGCCGGACAGTCACATGGCCCAATCGCGCCGACTTTGCCCCAGACTTCCTTTATTTCCTCGAGCCGGAGGCGAGTCCTGAATCCGAGCCGGAAGCCCTCACTGCCGCCGCAGATTGACCTTCTTGTCGCCTCTCAGTCCGTGGCGACCTCTTTCAACCACTCCTCCCACCGCGGGTCCTGCATCGCCTCCGTGGCGCGCCCAAACCATAAATCAGCGTAACCCTGAAAGTCCTCGTCCAGTTTGGAGATGCCGGTCTGCGTGGTGCCCCACATCGCTTCGTGGACTTCCGACATCGGCCACATCAGTTTGAGTCGCGCGAAGCGCTTCGGGGTGGCCTCGCCGAAGTACGCTTGAAGCCAGACGCGCACCTGCTCGTCGCTCAGGCGGTGATGATGCGAGAAGTTGGCGAGGTCGAAGTAAATGTCGCCCATGCCGGAGTATTCCCAGTCGAGGATGAAGATCTCGCCATTCTCGTCGAGGAAGTTCAGATTGAGCAGGTCGCCGTGGATGGGCGTCGGCGTGTACGGGTCGTGGTTGAAGGCTTCTTCCACGGCCCGCATGTTGTCCCCAATCCAGTCGAAGTTCTCCGGAAACTTGCAATTGTTGCGCCGCGAGGTGGCGGTGAGCATCTCCACCCGGCGGAAGACGTTGAACTCGCCTTTGAGCGGCGGCCCTTCGCGGTGAAACTTGCGCACCTTCTCCGCCACGCGGCGGATGTTTTCCTCCTTCACCATCTCTTCCGGCGGAATGTGGGCCCCGTTGACGAAGCGCGTCACCAGATACCCTTCCGGTTCGATAAAGAACTCCACTTCGGGGGCCACGCCCAACTCGCCGGCGGCCTTGTTGGCGGCGTGCTCGATCTCGCGGCGAATCCCCAGCAGTTCGGTGTCGGCGCCGGTGATGCGCAAGACGTGCGATTTGCCGTCCGCGTCAATGCGGTAGTTCAGGTTCGTAATGCCGCCCGTGAGCGGCGTGGTCTTGAGGTCGCTGGCGCCCGCTAGAAAGGGGACGCGGGCGATGGCTTCTTCCAGTGTCAGGCTCATTGTCTGTCCTCGTGAATGTCCGGGCTCAGCGGGGATAGGGATCAGGGATTCATCCCTGACCCCTATCCCCGCCAGGCTAGATTGCAAACTCCTTTTCGATGGCCGCCAGTTCTTCCTCAGTCACCTTCCGCGGTCCGGTGAAGCGGCGCCTCTCCGAAACCTGCCAGTAGAGGACGAGCAACACGGCGAGCGTGATCATGGTCCATCCAGCCAGCTCGTTGGGCGGGATGGAGAACAGGATGGTGATGAAGGCCACCCACAGGAAGCAGATGACGTTGAGCACCGGCCCCCACTTGCCCAGGCTCCACGGGGCCGTCTCTTTGGTCGTGAACTCGCCCTGCCCTTTGCGCTTGTTGCGCCAGTTCAGGTACACCGGGATGGCATAAGCCAGGTACAGGGCCGTGGTGCTCATCGAGACGATGACGCTGAAGCCCGCCGAGTAGACCGTGATCAGCCAGGCCAGGATGCTGGTGACGACGATAGCGTTGGCCGGCGTGCGCCAGCGGTGGCTAACGCGCTTGAGGTAACCGGAGCCGGGCATGCCCTCGTCGCGGGCGAAGGCGAACCACATCCGCGCCATCGAGGTGATGGACGACAAGCCGCACAGCCACATCGCTACGCCGATGATGACGGCGATGACGTTGGCGAAGAATGGCGCCAGGGCGTTCTGCGCGATGAACAGCACCGCATAGGGCGCATTGGCCGTTTCGGCGATCTTGTCCGGCGGGATGGAGTTGGTCAGGGCCAGCAGCACGACGTAGCCGACGACGGCAGAGACGGCCACCGAGAGAAAGACGCCCCAGGCCGAGTTCATGCGGGCCAGGTAAGTCTCCTCCGCCATGTGCGCCGAGGCGTCGTAGCCCGTATAGGTCCACTGCGCCTGCAAGAGGGCCAGCACGAAGGCAAAGGCGAAAATGCCGGCGCCGTACAGGCCGCCCAGGC
>CAKKSJ010000051.1 GCA_919902965.1 Burkholderiales bacterium | reverse complement strand
ATCGCGGCGAGCGCTTCTTCGCGCGGCATGCGCTGCAGCTCCGGCTGGATGTTCTTGACGAAAGACGGCAGCTTCACCGCCTCGGTCGCCACTTCGTCCGCGTACCTGGTCCACAGGCGCATGCGCGCGCGGGAATAGGCGCCCTCCGGGCAGATGCGCGGCTGCGGATAGGCGTCCTCCAGGTACTCGTCAATGACGGGCGACTCGGTGGGCACTGGTCCGCCGTCGACGAGCACCGGGACCAGGCACGCGCGATCGAGCGCGAGAAATTCGGGCTTCAACTGATCGAAGTGCCGCAGGTTGCGGTGGTGGCAGGTCCACGCCAGCCCCTTCTCGTCCAGGCAGATGCGCACCTTCTGGCTGCAGGTCGAGTGGGTGCTGTGATAGAACGCGATCATTGCATGGCGCACCTAGGCATCGAGCGTCAGCGCGCGCATGGCGGCCTTGATTTCTTCGCCGAGCGGCACCGGGCGGCGCGTGTGCGGATCGACGAAGACGTGCGTGAAGAACGCGACCGCAGCGGGGTTTGCCTCGCCCTCCTTGAACAGGCCGACTTCGTAGCGCAGGCTTGAGTTGCCGACGCGACTCAGGCGCACGCCGGCGTCGATGTTTTCCGGAAAGCCTACCGGCGCGAGGAAGCGGCAGCCGCTTTCCACGCACAGGCCGATGGACTTCGATTCAGGCGCGCCCAGTACCCGTTTGTCATAGAGCATGCGCGTCACCGCCGTATCGACGAAGGAGTAGTACTGCGCGTTATTCACGTGGCCGTAAGGGTCGCCGTCCATCCACCGGGTCGGAATCGACACCCAGTACGGGTAACGCTCGCGCGTTTCTACGGGAGGGCTTTCCATGTCGTGCTCGCTGCGAGAAAGGGAGTTGCAGTATAGGTCACGCGTGCATACCAGTCGTTCACCCGGGGGCGCGCGGCGACCAGGCCGAAAAGGTCGACGCGCACGAGGCGCTGCACATAAGCACATCTTGCAAGCTGTCCCGGTTTCGTTCATGCTTGCATTACAAATGCAATGCAAGGAGCGCCCATGAAAACTGCCGCCATTCCCGCGGTGCGCGTTTCACCCGAACTGCGCCAGGCCGCCGAGGCGCTCCTCGAGACCGGTGAGACCCTATCCGGATTCGTCGAGGACGCGGTGCGCCGCAACGTCGAGTTCCGTTATGCGCAGAAGGCCTTCATCGAGCGCGGGCTTGCCTCGGGCGCAAGCGCGGGGAAGTCGGGCAAATACATCCCGGCAGCCGCGGTGCTCGGCAAGCTTGCACGGCGCCTGGACAAGGCGCGCAAAGGCCCCAAGACCGCAGCATGAAGAAATACAAGGTCCGCTTCACGCCCGAAGCGGAGGCGGACCTGCTGCGCCTGTTCGATTTCCTGCTTGAACAGGACGTCGCCGCGGCCGAAACAGCGCGCGCGGCGATCGCCAAGGCAATCGAACTGCTCGATGTGTTCCCGTTTACCTGCCGCAAGTCCCTGGGCGGCGACGGCAATCCCTTCCTGCGCGAACTCATCATTCCCTTCGGCGCCTCCGGCTACGTCGCGCTGTTCGAGATCGAGAACGGCGACACCGTCACTGTTCTCGCCGTGCGCCACCAGAGGGAAGAGGACTACCACTGAGGTGTCGAAACGCGTCGCCGGACGTGGCGCCGAATTCGCAAATTCTCGAAAACTGCCGGGGAGGTCAAGGATCTGCTCGCGTTCCTGGATACGTTGACCGAGGTGGACGCGAGGCGATTCGCAGGCGCAGACGGGCCGGCGTGCCGGTGATCACGCGGCGGGAATAGAATGCAATACGGCGCTGTATACAAATTAAGCGGCGCCAGGCGCGGCCGCAGCGCGCCGTTTCCAAAAGATCAGGAGAACATCATGCTGAACCTGCTGAAAGCGACTTTGTCGGCTGCCTGCCTGATCGCGCTTGCCGGGCTGTACGGCCCGCCCGCCGTTGCGGCAGAGTCCGAATCGGCGAGCACCGCGCCGGCTTCGGAAGACCCGAACTATGCCGCGGGCAAGCGGGCGATCGCCGCAAGCGACTGGAACGCGGCGCAGGCGGCGCTCGGCAAGGCAGTCGCATCAGACCCCGGCAATGCCAACGCGCAAAATCTGCTCGCCTATGCCTACCGCAAGCTGGGCAGTCTGGACATGGCGTTCAAGCATTACAACGAGGCCCTGCGTCTGGACCCGAAACATCTGGGTGCGCACGAGTACATCGGCGAGGCCTATCTGATGGCGGGCAATCCGGCCAAGGCCGAGGAACACCTCGCGGCGCTGGACCGGTTGTGCTTCTTCGGCTGCGAAGAATACCGGACCCTGAAGAAGGCGGTAGCCGACTACAAGCAAAAATCGGGAGCGAAGTAGCGAACCCCGCGCGGGAAGAGCGATGCTCCTAGGCAAGCCGCGCCTCCACCATCCGCCGCCACGGCGCCGCGGCGCGCAGCCGCGAGAGGTTGCCGTAGTGGCCCGCCGCGGTGCGGTTGATGAACACGATGTGGTGGGGGAAGCGGATGTCTTTCGCCTCGCCGAAGTGGATCAGGTTGTTGTCGATGACCTGGCGCAGGAGCTGGTCGTCGTAGCCGAAGCGGTAGGGACGCGCTTCATCGAGCACCTTGAACACGAGCTCGAGCGCGGGTGCGATCAGCCCCGCCGACACCGGCCCGCCCGAGGCCGTGCTGACGCCCATCGCCGCGAGCAGCGCCGGCACTTCGCTGCGCCGGCCGTCCAGCGCGGCGCGCGCGAGTGCGCGGTAGCCCTGCGCGATGTTCGGCGGCACCGACTTGACGCAGCCGAAGTCGTAGACGACGACGCGGCCGTCGGCGAGAAACGAAAAATTCGACAGGTTCGGGTCGGCGTGGATCAGGCGGTGCTCGAACAGGCCGCGCAGCATGAAGTCGAACAGCACCGCGCCCCAGCGATCGCGCAGTGCCTGCGGCCGTGCCTCGTCGCAGGCCGCATCGGGCGTGTAGCCGGCGACGAAGTCCATGCTCAGCACGCGGCGGGAGGACACCGCGTCGATCACGCCGGGAATCACCACCTGCTCGCTGCCGGCCCAGAGCGCGGCCATGCGCCGCAGGTTGTCCGCTTCGTTGACGTAGTCCAGCTCTTCGCGCAGGCGGTCGCGCACCTCGCCCCAGACCGGTGCGAAGTCGGCGTCGGTAATGAGCGCGAACAGCGACTGCAACAGGCGCCGCAGGTTGACCAGGTCCGCCTCGATGATGCGGTCTATGCCCGGGTACTGGATTTTCACCGCGACCGGCCGCCCGTCGGCGAGGACGCCGCGGTGCACCTGCCCGATCGAGGCGGCGGCGATGGCTTGCGGCTCGAGTTGTGCGATGGTGCTGCGCCAGCCGGGGAGTTCCGCGTCTAGCGCTCGCTGCACCACGCCGAAGGGGATAGGCGGCGCCTGGCGCTGCAGCGCGGCGAGCACGCCGGTCACTTCGGGCGGCAGCAGCGAGTCCTGCAGGCTCAGCATCTGGCCGACTTTCATCGCCGCGCCCTTCAGTCGCCCTAGCTCGCGCACGATGCGCTCGGCGTTGAGGACGAGGTTGGCGAGCTGATGCGCCTGGCGCGATGGTCCGGAGAGGAGCAGCGATACCAACTGCTCCACCGCCACCGACGCGCCGACGCGCCCGACCAGGCTCCCGAGGCGCAGCAGCCGCGCCAGCGGCGAACTTGCCGGGATGCTGCTCGCGTATCGGTCTGCGTTTCTCGGGTCGGAGCGGTAAACCACGGGTGCTTCCTTGGGCAGCAGCTTGGGTCGATATGCTGACAGGCAATTTATTGCAGTCGTCGCCACTCAGTAGGTGTTACGACTGCTCGGAGAGGCGCGCGGTTATTGGCTCGCCGGCCGATTCTCCCTCAGAAAAGTTGTTGTTTGCAGCCTGCCGTTGTAATGCTCAGGCGAGTTTCGGCGTGTTGGCCGCAAGCCAGGCCTTCACCTCTGCGAGCAGTTGCTGCGCCTGGGCGAAGCACTCCGCCGCCGTTTGCTCAGGCACGGTGTCGCCCTGGTAGTCGGCAAGATTACGCTGCTTTCTTAAAGCATCGAGCACGATCATCCGCTCCTTCGGCAAACCGACGGTGAGCGGCAGCGTCTGCAATGCGGTCTGGTGGTGGCCAGGCTGGCTCGTCAGTGTGCGGTAGCCATTGGCTTGCAGCGCTACCATCGCACATTGCATGATGGCCTTGTAGCTTGCGCCGAAGCGAGTTTCCGCGCTCAAGCCCGCGAGCTGCGCATCCGCAAGGTTGCGCTCCGCCGCCGCGAGCAGTCGGGCTATGGCCGCCGGGTCAGGCGCGACGCTTTCGAGGCTGCGCCCGACGAGGTTTTGCAAGCTCATCTTCGGTTCCGATCACGAAAATTTTCGGTTTGGCGAGCACGTCACGCAGAAATGCATCGGGCGCAGCGCGCCTGCTTGTCCATTCCTTCAGCGTGTAGACCTTGGGGTTGATCTCGCGCCCGAGCACGCTTTGCGAAGCGTGCAGGAGTTTGATCACTTCGGCGAAGCCGACGTCGCCGATCACGATCAGGTCGATGTCGCTGCCTGCGCGTTCCTCGCCGCGGCCCATGGATCCGAATATGAAGGCAACGCGGATGCGATCTTCGGCGGGGTCGAGCGCGCCGGCGAGCACCTCGGCGACACCCGAAGTCTTGCGCAGGATGCCCGCCAGTTCTTCGAACACCGGGCAAGAGCGCTCGGCGCTGTAGAGCAGCTGATTGCCGCGCTTCTCGCGCTTGAGCAGACCCACCTGCGCCAGGCGCGTAAGCTCGCGCGTGATCGTGCCCGAGGGCAGGCCGGTGCGGCGTGCGATCTCGCGCCCGTGCAGCGCCTCGTCCGGGTGCAGCAATAGCAGCCCGAGCACGCGGCGGCGGTAGCCGGGGAAGAGGACGGAGGAAAGCGTCTGCTGCATAATTAGCAGCAATTGTCGCCTTATTTGCAGCGGATGGCAAGTTGGCGGTGAAACGGCAAAGCGAACCGCGCAGGCTGTAGTCGCCAGGGCGTCATGTCGCCAAAAGCGCCAATCGGCGACACGTTCCCTTGACCTGTCGTCGGCAGCGCCACAAGCTGAGCCAGGCGGTGCAGGCAGCGGTGCTCAACACCAGCTCGTCGACAGTGCGCCAATGGGAGATCGGCGACAAACATCCCAGCGGTCCGTCGCTCAAGCCGCTCGACTTGCTCGACCGTAAAGGGCTGGAATCGCTGATTTGACCGGTGCGGAAACGCGCACTCTGTCTTTTGTTAACTTGGCTCCGCCGGTGCAGCCCCAGGGGGCGGCGCGAGTTTTGTGATGAATTGACGGGGTGTGTCAGAGTCCAAACCAGCGCGCTCAGCGCCACCGCGGCCAAAAGCGCTAGAATCCCGCTCATGCCGCAAGCCAAGATGCCACATGACATAGAAGTCCTGCTGCGCGAATTGAATCAGGACTTCATGGGTTGGCAGGACCCGCCCAACCGCCTGTTGCGCGCGCTCGAGCGCGACGAGCTCGTGCTCTATGCGCAGCCTATTCTCGCGCTGCGCGGCGAGCAGACCTTTCCCATGGCAGAGGTGCTGGTGCGGCTGCAGGACGACGACGCCGTGTTTCTGCCCCCCGGGGGATTTCTGCCGCTATTCGAACATTTCCAGCTGCTGCCCAAGCTCGACCGCTGGGTTGCGCACCAGACGATCGCGCGCCTGGCCCGGTCGCCGCGCGTGCCGCGCCTGTGCGTCAATATGTCAGCACAATCGATGGGCGACGCGGAATTTGTCCCGGAGCTTGCGGCCGAACTCGCGCGTGCCAAGGTGTCGCCGGCGGCGTTCGTCGTCGAGATCAGCGAGAACGACATGCTCGACCGTCCGGAGCTCGCCGGCGCGTTCATCGCCTCGCTGCAGGCAGGGGGTTGCAAAGTTGCGATCAGCGGTTTCGGTCGTCGTTCCGTGTCGCTTTCCTCGCTGACGACCCTACGGCCCGACTTCGTCAAGGTCGACGGCGGCATCGTGCGCGGCCTCCACCTGGGCCTATCCACGCGCAAGAAGCTGGGCGCAATGGTGAGCATGGCGAAAGCGGTTGGATTCGAGCTGGTCGGCGAAGGCGTTGAAATGAACGAGACCCTGACGCACCTGCGCGAGGCCGGCGTCGATTACGCACAGGGCTTCGGCATCCAGGTGCCGGCGCCGATCGGCCTGATCATCGACCATTAGCTGCGCCTCTTGCTGTATTTGGCAAGCTCGAAAAGTGCGCGCCACACCTATGCCTGCAGAAAACAATCTTCAAGCTTGTTGGCGCTGAACAAGGCGCCGTTCCGCACCACTGCGCTGAGTCCCTAAGCTGATCTGTCCTGTCGGCTGATAAATTCGGCTTCGATTCCACGTTCCTGTCCATAGCCCTGTCCCGGACTAGGGGTTTTTCGCTTGCAATCCTGGCAATTGTCGCCGGGCGGACTAATCTTAGAGAGCCACATCAGCGCTTATCAAACAAGGAGGCTTGCCATGACCATGCAACACCTGCCCACAGTCCGGGAATTCATGGACAAGTACGTGGATACCTTAGCGCCGGAGACCGACATCTGGGATGCCGTGGATTTCCTGCTGGAGAAGCGGGTCACCGGCGCGCTGGTCGCCGACAGCAAGGGCAAGCTCGTCGGCATTCTGACCGAGTCCGATTGCCTCAAGCTGCTCACGCTGGGCGGCCCCGACCACGATGCGCCGAAAGGGAAAGTAAAGGATTTCATGACTTCGGCGGCGGAATCCATACCGCCGACCATGGACATCTATTACGCCGCCGGGCTTTTCCTGAACAAGAATTTCCGCCGCCTGCCGGTGGTGGAAGGCGGACGCATCGTGGGCGCCATCACCCAGTTCGACATTTTGCGCGCGGTGCAGCGCGGTCTCGCGGGGATGGCGAAGCGCCCATCCGCGGCCAGAGAGCCGGCCGGCGTGATCTAGC
>CAKKSJ010000050.1 GCA_919902965.1 Burkholderiales bacterium | reverse complement strand
ACGGGCGCACCGATGTCAACCAGCTGGTGCCGTTCAAGTACAAATGGGCGTGGGAAAAATATCTGTCGGCCTGCGCCAACCACTGGATGCCGCAGGAAATCAATATGAGCCGCGATATCGCCACTTGGAAGGACCCGAACGGTCTGACCGAGGACGAACGCCGAATCATCACGCGCAATCTCGGGTTTTTCGTGACTGCAGACTCGCTTGCCGCAAACAATATCGTGCTCGGCACCTATCGGCACATCAGTGCGCCGGAGTGCCGGCAGTACCTTCTGCGCCAGGCTTTCGAGGAGGCGATTCATACCCACGCCTACCAGTACATCGTAGAGAGCCTCGGGCTGGACGAAGGCGAGGTGTTCAACGCCTACCACGAGATCGCAAGCATCCGGGACAAAGACGAATTCCTGATCCCGTTCATCGACACGCTTACCAATCCTGCGTTCAAGACCGGCACGCCTGAGGCCGACCAGCAATTGCTCAAAAGCCTGATTGTGTTTGCCTGCATCATGGAGGGGCTGTTCTTCTACGTCGGTTTTGCCCAGATACTTGCGATGGGGCGACAGAACAAGATGACAGGGGCAGCGGAGCAGTACCAGTACATCCTCCGCGATGAGTCGATGCACTGCAATTTCGGCATCGACCTGATCAACCAGATAAAAATGGAAAACCCGCAGCTCTGGACGACCTCATTCCGCGAGGAAATCCAGGGGTACATGAAGACGGCAGTCGAACTCGAGTACCGCTACGCGGAAGACACCATGCCGCGCGGTGTGCTTGGGCTCAATGCGCCGATGTTCAAGGAATACCTGCGCTACATCGCCAACCGCCGCTGCCAGCAGATCGGCGTGGAACAACTCTATCCGGGGGCGAGCAATCCGTTCCCGTGGATGAGCGAAATGACCGATCTGAAGAAAGAGCGCAACTTCTTCGAAACCCGGGTAATCGAGTACCAAACAGGGGGGGCGCTCAGTTGGGAATAGCAAGCTACGTGTCGTCGGTGTTAAGCGGGAGTGAACATGCGTAAGTTGACCGAATGTCGGGCGGATAGCGATTACAGCCTATGGCTGCGTTTCGACGATGGATTGGAGGGGAGCGTATTCCTCGGCAATTTGATCGAGATCGGCGCCTTCGAGCTTTGGCGCGACCGCGAGCAGTTTCGCCGCGTGGCGATCGACCCAGCGGCGATGACCCTGGTCTGGGATGGTGGAATTGAGCTTGATCCCGCTGTTTTGTATCGTGATCTGCTGGAGCGCAAGGCTGCATGAAGCCGGCGGACCTGCAGGCAAAGAATTCGGCTGGCTGGGGTTCGCCCCGGTCGGTCGGATAATCCGGGCTAGCGTAGCCGGGTTTGTTTAGTTGTTTTTCTTTAACTTGAAGAAGGAGCTTTACCATGGCAACGAAGAAAAAAGCAAAGAAAGCAGCGAAAAAACCGGCTAAAAAAGCCAAAAAGAAGAGGGCAGTAGCTAAAAAGCCTGCAAAAAAGAAAGCGGCCAAGAAAAAGGCCGCCAAGAAAAAACCTGCGAAAAAAAAAGCGGCCAAAAAAAAGCCCGCTAAGAAAAAGGCCAAAAAGCCAGCCGCCAAAAAGAAAGCGGCTAAAAAAAAGGCTAAACCTGCCGTGAAACCGGCGAAGCCGGCAGCACGTTCGATGATGGCGCCAGTAGCCTCATCAACTGCGGCGACGCCAGGGGCGAAAACCGCCCTGAATCCGGCAGCAGCTTGGCCTTTTCCTACAGGCTCAAGGCCTTAGCGTAGGTAAGGATGTCTCGCGGTCAGCCCCAGCGCAAGCGAAGGCTGTACCGCGGACATTCGACTCAAGTTGATTTGTTCCCGGCTGCGTCACCCGCTTTCTTTTACGGGACCGCAGGTAGCGTGGTCGGGATCGTTTCTTAGGCTGATTGCACCTCCGACTAGATTGCCTGAAGTCCAGGGTAAGGTCAAATCGGGACAATGCTGCTATTGTTGCGTCGCAGCAATTACTTATTGGAATGCTTGACATAAGCTAGCAGATTCAATAAAATACGCTTTATTGCAACACACCACACTTAGATATCCGCCACGAAGCCAGCTGCTAGCTTAGCTAGGTTTTGATCGTAGTTTCTTAGAGTTCGAACGGCACTTTAACAAGCCGTTTCAAGTAACTAGATTTTTGAAGTATTTGCTTAAGATGAAGTGCTTGTTTCAAGCACGCTCGCTTGGCTGCGTACAATACAGCGCAAGCAGGCTTGGGCAGAATAGGTGCAGGCTCAATTTGTACTAAGGTACAAAGAGCATGCGCCGCTACGACTGCATCGCGCATGGCCTATTTGCGTGCTGCAGCCTATTAAGTATGTAGCCTTTTTGTTAGAGGGGGGCACATGGACAATCTTAAACAGTTTGCCGTGCGGACCTACGCTTTTGCAAGCTCATTCCTGCACAACGGCTTGGCCGTGTTCGGGGCCGTTGCAGTTATCGCCCTGATGATGGGGGCCCGTCCGGCTGTGGAGCTAGGCGTCCAGTCCGGGCCGTCCTCGGCATTCGGGATTATTCGGCACGAAGGGATTTCCGTGCAGGTGTCGAACGCCGAGAAGGAAAACCCGGAGTACCGCACTCTGGCCGCGTATCTCTCGCGCCGCTATCGCGTGGCGCAGGACGCGACCGAACAACTGGTTGGCGCGGCCTATCACGCGGGCGTACGCACGGGCGTGGATCCCTTGCTGATCCTGGCGGTAATCGCAGTGGAATCTCGCTTCAATCCGATAGCCGAGAGCGTCATGGGCGCGAAGGGTTTGATGCAAGTGATCCCGAGATACCATCTGGACAAGCTGGATGCACTCGGGGGTGCGGACTCGGTATTCGACCCGCTAACCAATATCTTGGTTGGCGCACGCATACTCAAGGACGCCGTGCGCCGCGGGGGCGGATTAATGCCCGGACTGCAACTCTATAACGGCGCATTCACTGACGACAGCCAACAATATGCGCAAAAAGTCATGGCTGAAAAACAGCGCATGCAGCTGATGCTCAAGCGCTCCCGGCCCAAGACAGCCGCCTGACACGCTTTATTCGCCCACCGGGAAATACGCCGGCCCGCTGCCGGCGTTCCTATTTCTGCAGGAATTTCCCCAGTCGGCGTACACCTTCCTGCAAATCATTCAATGAGCGCGTATAGGCAAAGCGCACATAGCGTTCCGCCTGATTCACGCCGAAATCCTTGCCCGGCGTAATCGCCACACCGGCATCCTCCAGCAAGTCCAGGGCGAATTTTCCGCTGTCCGGGGCAAAGCGCTCGATCCCCGCATAAATGTAAAACGCCCCCTCCGGGGTGACCGGAATCGAGAATCCCAGTTCGCGCAGCGCAGGCAGCAGAAAGTCGCGCCGTCTTTGGAATTCGCTGCGGCGCTGCTCCAGTATTCCCGTCGATTTCGCGCCAAACGCGGCGAGACCGGCGTACTGGGCCGGCGCTGAAGGACAAATGAAAGCGTTCTGGGCAAAGGCCTCCACTTCGCGCACGCACTCCTCCGGC
>CAKKSJ010000049.1 GCA_919902965.1 Burkholderiales bacterium | reverse complement strand
GCCCGCGCCCTGCCCCAGGTCGAGCACCAGGCCGAACACCCAGGGACTGATGGCGCCGACGCCGAAGCCCAGCACCGAGCGCAGGGCAAATGCCGCTCCCAGGCAATGTCCGGGCACGAGTTCGGTCATCGCGGTTGAGTAGACCGAGGAATCGCCGATCGCGGTCAGATTATAGGCAATGGCGACCATGACCACGATCCAGGCCGGTGCGGCGATCAGCCAACCGAAGGTGAAGGAACAGACCAGGCTGGCGAGCGACATCAGCAGAATCGCGGCCGTGCGCCCCCAGCGGTCGGACAGCACCCCGCCGCCGATGCTGCCCGCCGTACTGATGAGATAACTCAGGGCGGCGAACGCGATGCCCAGGCTGGCCATGCCGGCGTTGCTGTCACGGCCGTGCGCCAATACCACGCCGAGGTAGGTCGGCATCCATGCCCACATGCCCAGCAGCTCCCAGGAATGAAACACATAGGCCCAGACCGCAAGCATCGCGGGTTTGTTGCGCCATACGTCCAGCAGCGCGCGCAGGGGATTTGAATACCCGGCGGGATGCACCACGTTGCGCGTGCCGCGCAGCACCCAGGCGGCGAGCAGGCTGGCAGCGACCGGACCAAACGCGCAGGCAATGAGCGCCGCGCGCCAGCCGGAGGCGACGATCAGCGCGCTCGACAACCATAGCGACAGCGCATAACCCAGGGACGAGGCCGCCAGGTAATACCCCATGGCGCGGCCGCGCCGCTCAGCCGGGAAGCGCTCGGCAATCAGGGTCAGGCCGGGCGTGTAGGAACCGCCGGCGCACAATCCGGCGAGGCTGTGCAGCAGCAGCGCCGACACGAAGCCGTCCGCGAACAAGGCGAATGCGAGGCCGCTGGCGCAGGCGGCAACGCTGGTCGCAAGAAACATGCGCTTCGCGCCATAGCGGTCGGCGAGAAAGCCGATGCCGAACAGCGACACCAGATAGCCGATGTGAAAAGCGGACTGTATCAGGCCGGCCTGCGCCGAAGACAGGCCCCAGTCCTGTTTCAGCAGCCCGAGCGAGGCCGAATAGGCGACGAATATCAGCGCGAAGCCGACACGCGCGAGGCTCAGCGACGCTATCCAGCGCGCGTCGGTCACGGCCCGCGCACCTAGTCGCGCAGGTGCAACAGCACCGGCTGGTGATCGGATGCGTCGGTATCCAGGTTCACCTTCACGTCCTCGACGCGGCCGGCCAGGTCTTCGGTCACGAAGATGAAATCGCAGGCGAAGGCTTCCGGCCATTGCTTGCGGTCGTGCACGCCGATGGTGTGATCGTGCGGCCGCGCGCCGTGCCGGACTTGCCAGGCGTCGCGATACGCAGGTGTGCCGTCGCTATAGGGGAATGCGATGCGCGCATGCAAGGGATCGTCCGCGCGAAAATTGAAGTCCGCGGTAAGAATCGCCGACGCCGGGCGCGGCATGGTCTGGAACGGCCCGCCCTCTTTTTTCGCATGGCTGGGATCTGTACTGTGCTGCGCAGCCTCGGCGTGCAATTCACGCAGGCGGTTCACCTGCTGCCGGCGCTGGATCTCTGAATAGTATTCGAGGTGCGTGGTGGTCACGCGCAGCGGACCGAAGGGCGCCGCAAGCACCGTCTCCAGCGCGATGCGCTGCATCCCCGGGACGGCCGCGTCGGCCGGCCAGGGCAGCAGATGCCGGAACACCTGGATCAGCGCATAGCGCGTGAGGATCAGATTGCCGAACTGGCGCCGCCTGCCGCCCACGCCGAGAACGTCGGTAGCGATCCCGTCCGCAGCAGCAAATACTGGCAACAGGTCGCCGAGCAGTTCGAACTGGTTCTGTTGCGGCGATCCGGGCAGATCCGGATAATTGCTCGCGACCTCCTGCAGGCAAAGCACGTCGAAATCGGCCATGTCGCGGCACACGTCGACGATGCGTTGCGCGTCGACGCGGCCGTCGCAGCCGCGGCAGGATTGAATGTTCCAGGTAATGAGCTTCATGACAGGGTCAGCAGCGGGATTCGAAAACGAATTGTATCCTCATGCCGCGCAGGCAGTCCGCCCCCGCCGCGGTTCGCAGACGCGAAGACAGTAAAATAGCGGTCGGGACGCCGCCGCACCGGTGCGGCGGCGGCAGGC
>CAKKSJ010000048.1 GCA_919902965.1 Burkholderiales bacterium | reverse complement strand
GCGCAATGCTGGCAAGTCGGGCTGCTTCCACAGAACTTGCGCGGACGGCGTCCCGTCCGCGCGGATCGTCGATCGCGCGCGGATGAAAAGCACATCCGCACGCGATCGGCGATCTTGGATGAAAGCCACCCCAAATCGGCCTTATCAATAACCGTATTTTCTCTACGGATGTGCTTTTCATCCGTAGAGAAAATACGGTTGGCGCGCAGAGCGCGCAATGCCCGCTCCTGACATACGAGCGCAATCGCGACGCCGGGGAAAGGCCGGCTTAGGCAAAACCAACGCGGCCGCTCAATCGCCGAAACAGATTCCCATGTCCCTGCCGGTCTGCAGCGTGTCGCTGTCCAGGGGCACGCCCTTCATTCGACCGGCGACGTCCTCCAGCGCGACGTAGTTCACGTTGGGGAAGGCCAGCGCCACCATGACGCCCGATTGGCCCTCCGCCAGGCCGCGCACCGCAGCGGTGCCAAAGCGCATGGCTGCCACGCGATCGAAGGATGTCGGGCTGCCTCCGCGCAGCAGATGGCCGAGCACGACTACCCGGGTGTCCTTGTCCGTCAGTTCGTGCAACTGCCTCGCAAGGCGTTCCCCGATCCCGCCCAGGCGCTCCGCATGGCCGACCGCGGCCGGCGCCACGATTTCGCGATGGCCGCCGACTGGTTCGGCGCCCTCTGAGGCGACGACCAGGGAATACATGCGTCCGAGGCTGTCCCGGCGCAGTATTTTCGCAACGACTTTATCCAGGTCGTAGGGAATCTCGGGTATCAGGACGGCATGGGCGCCACCGGATATGCCTGCGTGCAGCGCGATCCAGCCTGCATAGCGCCCCATCACTTCCACCACCATGACTCTTTGATGGCTTTCGGCGGTACTGTGCAGGCGGTCCAGGCAGTTAGAGGCGAAGTCCACCGCCGTGTCGAAGCCGAAGGTGGTAAAGGTTTTGTCCAGATCGTTGTCTATGGTCTTGGGCACACCGATAACGCGCAGGCCCTTTTGGTACAGTGCGTTGGCGATGGTGAGGGATCCGTCGCCGCCGACCGACACCAGGGCGTCCAATTCCTGTTTGGCGAAGAAATCCAGAATCTCGGCTGTGCGATCTACCTCTTTGATGGTGCCGTCCGCCATTTTCATCGGGAACTGCAGCGGGTTGCCCTTGTTGGTCGTGCCCAGAATGGTGCCGCCCAGGTGACCGATGCCGCGTACTTTTTCCGGGGTCAGGCGAAACACGCCGCCTTCAGGATAGCGTTCGTGGAATAGGATCCCGTTGTATCCCTCGCGGATGCCGTAGCATTCCCAGCCGCGTCTTGCTGCGCTGATGACCACGGAGCGAATCACCGCGTTAAGACCCGGGGCATCGCCTCCACCCGTGCAGATGGCAATACGTCGAATATGCCTGGGCATGAAAACTCCTTGGTCCGGAAGTGGGGGAAGGGAATCGTCCGGGAGAGCAGGGGCGCACGAGGTTGCGGCGTCTCTCCCTGAGGGTAATCCCGTCTTCGCGCCTATTGCAGCGCCGCGAACACCCGGTCGCGGATCTCATCGACGGTACCGGTACCGGAGACCTTGAGGTGCTTGGGCGCCTGCGCATCGCCCGTGTTCTGCCATTTCGAATAATATTCGATCAGTGGCTGGGTTTGCGCGTGGTACACGCGCAGCCTTTCCTTGACGGTTTCGGGCCGGTCGTCCTGACGCTGGATCAGGGGTTCGCCGGTGATATCGTCTTTGTCCGCGAGTTTGGGCGGATTGTATTTCACATGATAGGTGCGGCCGGATGCCGGGTGCACGCGCCGACCGCTCATGCGCTGGATGATTTCCTCATCGGGCACGGCAATTTCAATCACATAATCGATGTGCAAGCCGACGTTTTTCATTGCTTCGGCCTGAGCCAGGGTGCGTGGAAAGCCGTCGAACAGATAGCCGCCGGTGCAATCAGGTTCCTCGATGCGGTGCTTCACCAGATCGATGATGACATCGTCCGAAACCAGCCGGCCCGCGTCCATGATCTTCTTTGCTTTCAGGCCAAGTTCGCTGCCAGCCTTGATCGCCGCACGCAACATGTCGCCGGTTGAAATCGGAGGAATGCCGTATTTCTTGGTGACAAAACCCGCCTGCGTGCCCTTGCCCGCGCCGGGCGGTCCTAACAGTATGAATCGCATTCTAGGCTCCTGATAATCTCAAGATATTTCGAGTCGCTGCGCTCGCGCTAGTCCGACACTAGTGCTTTGGCGAAGCTTTTACGCACACGCTCCAAATCATCGGCCGTATCCACGCCCGCATCCGGCGCATGTTCGGTCACGGCAACAGCGATACGGTGACCATGCGCCAGCGCGCGCAACTGCTCCAGCGCCTCGAAGCTTTCGATCGCCGCCGGTTCGAGTCGGGTGAACAGGCGCAGGAACCCGACGCGATAGGCATAAATACCGATATGTCGGTAGCTTGGCAGTCCGACCGGAAGCGCGCTTTGATTTAACGCAAAACTATCTCGGGGCCAGGGGATGGGCGCGCGGCTGAAATAAAGCGCGTGACCGCTATGGTCGAGCACGACTTTGACCACGTTGGGGTTGAGCAGCGATGCGGCATCCGTTATCGGGTGGCAGGCGGTGGCGATGCTGGCGTCGCCGTGCTCGGCCAGCGATTGCGCCACCTCACGGATCAACTCCGGCGCGATCAGCGGCTCGTCGCCCTGCACATTCACCAGAATGTCGCTGTCTGCGAGGCCCAGCTGCTGCGCTGCCTCCGCGATGCGGTCGGTGCCAGTCGCATGATCGGTCCGGGTCATTATCGCCTGGTGGCCATGAAACTCCACAGCATCGAACACGGATCGGTTATCGGTCGCGACCCACACCGCTTTGGCACCGCTCGCGCGGGCACGCTCGGCCACCCGCACCACCATGGGTTTGCCGGCGATATCCGCGAGCGGCTTCGCGTGCAAGCGACTGGAAGCGTAGCGCGCGGGGATTATCACCAGAAAGGCGCCGGATCGCGTCATGATAGTAAGGCAGGAGAAGAAACGCAGCCTATAAAGCAGTCATTTTAGCGGATTAGGCCGGCAGAGGGCAGAAAACCGGGGCCGATAGGCAAGCGCGCAGAGCACGACGGGCCTATAATGGCAACCTCGTTCCATCTCGGTGGCCCCGCCTGTCAGGGTCGCCCAATCTGGTACTACGTGGACATATCAGCGAACTTATACAGCGTCACAGCCGCTTTGCCCCCGCGCTGCGCCCAGCAGGGTTTATGACCGCCGTCTCCTTTTCCGATCTCGGTCTGCTGCCGCAGTTGCTGCAGGCGGTCACCGACAAGGGCTACACCGAGCCTTCCCCGATTCAGGCGCAAGCGATACCGGTAATTTTGCAGGGTCTCGATGTCATGGGCGGCGCCCAGACCGGCACCGGCAAGACTGCGGGTTTCACCCTGCCGCTGTTGCAGCGCCTGGCCCCACACGCCAATACCAGCGCCTCGCCTGCGCGTCATCCGGTGCGTGCGCTGATTATCACGCCGACGCGCGAACTCGCAGCCCAGGTCGCCGAGAGCGTGCGCGATTACGGCAAGCACCTGGGATTGCGTCCGGGTGTGGTATTCGGCGGGGTAGACATCCATCCGCAGATACAGATGCTGCGCGCTGGTGTGGAGGTCCTGGTGGCAACCCCGGGTCGCTTGCTCGACCATGTGCAGCAAAAGACGGTAATGCTGGGCCAGGTCGAAATTCTGGTGCTGGATGAAGCAGACCGCATGCTCGACATGGGCTTCATGCCCGACATCCGGCGCATCCTCGCGCTATTGCCGTCCAAACGGCAGAGTCTGCTGTTTTCAGCCACGTTCTCCGAGGAAATCAAGCGGCTGGCGGACAATATGCTGCACCAACCGGTGCTGATCGAAGTGGCCCGGCCCAATGCCATGACCGAACTGGTGAGCCATGAGGTGCACCCGGTGCGGCGCGAGAAAAAGCGCGACCTGCTCGCGCACCTGGTACGCACACAGAACCTGTCGCAGGTCCTGGTGTTCGGCGGCACGCGTCTGGGCGTGAACCGCCTGGCCTATCAGTTGCAGAAGGACGGCATCCATGCCGCCGCAATCCACGGCGACAAATCGCAGCTGGAGCGCATGCAGGCGCTGGCCGATTTCAAGTCCGGCAAGACGCCGGTGCTGGTGGCTACGGACGTTGCGGCACGCGGCCTGGATATTCAGGAATTGCCGGCCGTGATCAATTTCGAGCTTCCCGGTGCCCCCGAGGATTACCTGCACCGCATCGGCCGGACCGGCCGCGCCGGTTCCACCGGGCGTGCCATCTCGCTGGTGTGCGCCGACGAACACGAAAAACTGGCGGCAATCGAAAAATTCATTAAGCAGCGCATTCCGCAGACCATCATTTCCGGGTTCGAGCCGGACGCCTCGGGAGTGTCGGCGCTGATGCATACCGAGCGCGAGCGGCCCGAGCGCCGTCCCGACCGTGGCAGCAGCCTCACGCGCGGCTCGCGTTCGCATGCGGGGAAAGCCCCGGCGAAACCGGCCGACGCGATTTTCTCCGCCCCTTACGTGCCTAGCAACACCGCGCCGCCGGTGGCCGAGCCAGCTCGGACCGGAGCGCAAAAACCGGGACGTCAGGTCGCTGCGCTCCTGGGCGGTTTGCGCAAGTCCGGCTGATACTCGCCCTTCCCCTCAAAAACTGTGTTCCGGCCCCGGATAGGAGCCGTCCTTCACCGCGCGCACGTAGTTCTCCACGGCTTTCTGTATACTCGCCGCGCCATCCATGAAGTTGCGCACAAACTTCGCTTTTTTTCCCGGGAAAATGCCCAGCAGATCGTACAAGACCAGAACCTGGCCGGAACAGTCGCGCCCTGCGCCTATGCCTATGGTCGGAATCGACAGGCTCGCCGTGACCTCCGCCGCGAGTTTCGCCGGAATCGCTTCCAGTACGATCAGGCCGGCGCCCGCGCGCTCGAGCGCGAGCGCATCCTCGATTAACTGGCGCGCCGCGTCGGCGGTCCTGCCCTGTACGCGGAATCCCCCCAGTTGATGCACCGACTGTGGCGTAAGTCCCAGATGGCCGCACACCGGCACGCCGCGTTTCACCAGGAATTCCGTGGTGTGCGCAAACGTCACCCCGCCTTCCAGTTTGACCATGTGCGCACCGGCTGACATCAGTTCGGCGGAGCTGCGAAACGCCTGTTCGACATTCTCCTGATAACTGCCGAAAGACAGGTCGCCGATCAGAAAGGCGTGCTTTGCGCTGCGCGCGACACAACTCGTGTGGTAGACCATGTCCTTCAGCGTGACCGGCAAGGTGGTTGCGTGGCCCTGCACGACGTTGCCCAGGGAATCGCCCACAAGGATGCTTTCGACGCCGGCGTTTTCCAGCAGCGCGGCGAAGCTCGCGTCGTAGGCAGTAAGCACGGCGATTTTGCTGCCCTCCTGGCGCAGTTTGTGCAGGTCGGTGAGGGTGATGGGTTTTTCGCTCATGGTTAGCGTCCGATGGAGTGTAGGCCTATAGCTTATTACAAAATGATAGGATGCATTCCGCCACGCGCGCCTGTCTTACAATACGCGTTTTTCCGCTGAATCGTTTTCCCACCTCCAACCGGACATGCCATGAATCTTGACCGAGTCGGCTCAGGCCGCGACGTTCCCAACGATGTCAATGTGATCATCGAAATTCCGATGAACGCCGATCCGATCAAATACGAGGTCGACAAGGAAACCGGCGCGGTGTTCGTCGATCGTTTCATGTCCACGGCGATGCATTACCCCTGCAACTACGGCTATATCCCGCATACCGTTTCGGACGACGGCGATCCAGTCGACGTGCTGGTGCTGAGCCCGGTTCCCGTCATCACCGGGGTGGTCGTGCGCTGCCGGCCGATAGGCATGCTCAAAATGGAAGACGAGGCGGGCGGCGATGCCAAGCTTCTGGCGGTGCCGGTGGACAAGCTTTCCAGTCTCTATCGCGCGATCAAATCGCCGCGCGATCTGCCCGAATTGTCGACCGCCCAGATTTCGCATTTTTTTGAGCACTACAAGGATCTGGAGCCGGGAAAATGGGTGAAGGTGGAGGGCTGGGTCGGCCCGGAAGAGGCGAAAAAAGAAATTCTCGCCGGCGTGGAACGCTACAAGAAGGCGAAGAAAAAGCCAAAATTCTAGATACGTTACGAACAAGGGGGCGATGCCCCCTTGTAGATCCCCCAAGTCAGAGGAAGCATAGTTTGGGTCGTCAACCCAATCGATGCTTCCCTAGCTGTTCGGCGCGCCCTTGTAGGGCGAGTGTTCGTTCAATTCGTCTACGTAGCGGGCGATGCCCTGGTGCTCGCGCTCGAGGAAGCGCTCCACCGCGTCGGAAAACTCGGGGTGCGCGAGCCAGTGCGCCGACAGCGTTTTTACCGGCAGGAAACCGCGTGCGAGCTTGTGTTCTCCCTGAGCGCCGCCCTCGAACAGCTTGATGTTCTCCTCGATGCAGAATTCCAGCGCCTGGTAATAGCAGGTCTCGAAATGCAGGCAGGGCAGATATTGCATGGCGCCCCAGTAGCGGCCGTAAAGTGTCTCCCGCGAGTACAGATTGAGCGCGCTGGCGATCGGCCTGTCGTTTAGCTCCGCTATGATCAGCAGCAGGTTCCCCGGCATGGTCTGCCCCAAACGCTGAAAGAATTCGAGCGTGAGGTAGGGCGTGGAGTGGTGTTCGCGGTAAGTGCGCCTGTAACAGCGCGCGAAAAATGCCCAGTCGCTCTCCTGGATTTCAGCGCCGCGCAGCCGCCGGAATTTCGCGCCTGCATCGCCTACTCTGCGCCGTTCCTGGCGGATTTTCTTGCGCTTGTCGCGCGACATCTGCGACAGGAATTCCTCGAACGATGCATAGCCCGGATTGTTCCAATGGAATTGCACGCTGGAGCGCAGCATCATGCCGGCAGCGCGCAGCAGCACCGCTTCCTGCGGCTGCGGAAACAGTACGTGCAGGGATGAAGTGTTCTGCGCGAAGGCGAGTGCCGCGTCCACCAGCGCCGCGCGCGCGCTGTCGTCGACGGCAAGCAGACGCGGTCCGGAGACCGGCGAGAACGGGATCGCGGCAAGCAGCTTGGGGTAGTACGCAAGTCCATGGCGATGATAGGCGTCGGCCCAGGCCCAGTCGAACACATACTCGCCGTAGGAATGCGACTTGAGATAAAGCGGCAGCGCTGCCCTGAGCCGGGCTGGCGCGTCCGCGGATTTTTCCCCGGCTCGGTCCCACAAGCTCAGGAATTGCGGCAGCCAGCCGCTGTCTGCGCTTGCGCAACCGCTCTGGTGCAGGGCATGGAAGAACTGGTGCGACAGCATCGGATGGCCGCGGGTCAGCCGGTTCCAGTCGGCGGCGTCGACACCGGACAGATCATCGAGCACGCGCAGTTCGAATTTTGGCAATTGGGCGAGTCCTGGGTGCGCGTGCAGTTGGAAAGAATTCTTGCTGGCGCGAGTCGTTTGGCCGCTGCTCATTGTACAAGCGGATCCGTCGCGCCGGGGCCGCTGCGGCGCAAGCGCTATAATCGCGCGATGAGCCGCAAACTGAAAATCGCCGTCGCGCAAATCAACTGCCTGCTCGGCGATCTTCCCGGCAACGCCGCCAAAATCCTGGATTGCGCCGCGCGCGCCAAGGGCGCCGGGGCCGAAGTTCTGCTGACGCCCGAACTGTCCCTGTGCGGCTATCCGCCCGAGGACTTGCTGCTGCGCGACGGATTTTTCCGCGATTGCGCGGCGGCGTTGGAGGCGCTTGCGGCGGCGGTACACGGAATCACGGTCGTCGTCGGCCATCCGCAACTCGCCGAGGGCAGGCGCTATAACGCTGCCTCGGTGCTGCAGGATGGCAGGATCACAGCGACCTATCGCAAGCGCAATCTGCCCAACTACACCGTGTTCGACGAGGAGCGCTATTTCGAGCCCGGCGGCGAGCCGGTGGTATTCGAAATAAACGGCGTGCGCTTAGGGCTCAATATCTGCGAGGACCTGTGGGGCGAGCAAGGCCCGGTCGAAGCGCTCGCCAGTGCGGAGCAGCAGCGCGAGGCCCGGGCCCAGCGCGGTCGGTCCTGGCGCGCCGATGCGCCGCGCCTGGCGCGTGCCGCCGGCGCCGAGCTGCTGCTGGTGCTGAACGCTTCGCCCTATCACACGCGCCAGCATGTCTCGCGTCTGTCGGTGGCGCGCAATCGCGCGACCGAGACCGGTCTGGCGATCGTTTATGCAAATATGGTCGGCGGGCAGGACGAACTCGTGTTCGATGGCGCCTCCTTCGTGCTCGATGCCCAAGGTGTAACGACCCAGCAGCTGCCCTATTTCGAGGAGACGCTCGGCTACGTCGATATCGTCGACGCGGTGCCGCAGCCGGGCGAACGTGCGCCGGACTTGTCGTTCGAGGCTTCCGTGTACGGCGCGCTCTGTCTCGGCGTGCGCGATTACCTCGGCAAGAACGGTTTCCCCGGCGCCATTCTGGGCATGTCGGGCGGCATCGATTCCGCGCTGACCCTGGCGATCGCCTGCGATGCATTGGGAGCCGACAAGGTGCGCGCGCTGATGATGCCCTCGCAGTACACCGCCGATATCAGCTGGATCGATTCGCGCGATATGGTCAAACGCCTGGGTGTGCGCTATGACGAAATCGCCATCAAGCCGATGTTCGACAGCTTCCTCGTGGCGCTCGCCGGCGAGTTCCATGGGCTGCAGGCGGATGCGACCGAGGAAAACCTGCAGGCGCGCATCCGCGGCATGCTGCTGATGGCGCTGTCCAATAAGTTCGGTTCCATCGTACTCACCACCGGGAACAAGTCCGAGATGGCGGTGGGTTATTCCACGCTCTATGGCGACATGGCGGGTGGTTTCGCCGCGATCAAGGACGTGGCCAAGACCCTGGTTTATCGACTGGCCGAGTATCGCAACGCCCTGGGCGAGGTGATCCCGCGGCGCATCATCGAGCGCCCGCCCTCGGCCGAACTGCGCCCCGGGCAGACAGACCAGGACAGCCTGCCGCCGTATGCCGTGCTCGATGCGATCATGTCTGCCTACATGGAACAGAACCTGAGCCCGGCCGAGATCGTGGCCGGCGGACAGCGCCAGGAGGATGTGGCGCGGGTGGTGGGCTTGATCAAGAGAAACGAATACAAACGCCGCCAGGCGCCGGTCGGCATACGCATCACCCAGCGTGGATTCGGCAAGGACTGGCGCTATCCGATCACATCGCGCTACCAGGAAAAATTCTAGGACCGGCAAGCGCAGGCGTGACCCATTCCGCTTCTCGGCAGGGTTTTATTGATATACTGGCCGCAACTGCGACAGGGGAGAGTCCGCCATGAAAAAAATCGACGCCATTGTAAAACCGTTCAAACTCGACGAGGTGCGCGAAGCGCTTTCGGAAATCGGAGTGAGCGGACTCACCGTAACCGAGGTTAAGGGCTTCGGCCGGCAAAAAGGCCATACCGAACTCTATCGCGGTGCCGAGTACGTAGTCGATTTCCTGCCCAAAGTGAAAATCGAGATCGTGGTGGCCGACAATATCGTGGAACAGGCGATCGAAGCGATCGTCAAGGCGGCGCGCACCGGCAAGATAGGCGACGGCAAGATATTCGTTACTTCGGTCGAACAAGTCGTGCGTATCCGCACCGGCGAGACTGACGAGTCAGCGATCTAATTCTACGCGGCGAATTAAACAGGCACCCTCCCCGTTGTCGCAGAGTTGCGATGTTGCGCGGGCGTCGGCTGACGCCGGAGCTTACATCCAACAGTGGTGATAGAGCTTGCGCGGACGGCGCCCCGTCCGCGCGGATCGCCGATTTAGAATGGATGAAAAAGCGCCATCCGTTCTAAATCGGCGATCTTGTATAAAAGCCACCCCAAACCGCTTTTGTTTTTATCCATAACCGCGTTTTCTGTACGGATGTGCCTTTCATCCGTACAGAAAACGCGGTTGGCGCGCGTCCCCCAGGAGGACTTGCTTCGCGGCGGAGCGCGCAATGCTCGCGCGCAGACATCGGCATACGCAGGAGGGTACGTCAAGCTGCGGTGATAGATCTTGGCCAAAACCTTCGCACTGTTCCTGTTCTGATACGCCGGCGGCTCAGCCTTTCAGCAACACCACCAAGGCTCCGCTGCCCCCATCGACCGGCCGCGCCTGGCAGTAAGCCAATACCTCGTCGCGCTGGGTCAGCCAGTGTTTGACTTTGGTTTTCAGCACCGGCTCGCGGTTCTTCGAGCCCAGCCCTTTACCGTGGATCACACGCACGCAGCGCACACCGCGCCTTGCGCAGTTTGCCAGAAAGCCGGCCAGCGCCTCGCGCGCCTGGTGACGGTCGAGGCCATGCAGGTCGAGTTGGTCCTGAATCACCCAGGTGCCGCTGCGCAGCTTGCGCAGCACCTGGCGCGAAATCCCGGGCCGCAGAAAATTCGGCTCATCGCCTATGTCCAGCCAGTCCTGCGCAGTCCAGTCCGGGGCCAGGCTTTCATTGAGCGCCGCATGCTCGTCCAGGTAGGATTGCACCGGATAAGGCGGCGGCGGGTCGTGTCGGCGCAGCACTTTGTTCGGTCGTGGCAGCGGCCGGGCGTCGGCGACGGCCTGCCTGAACAGGTCCTGGTCCGTCGCTTCAGCCGCGGTGTTGGGAAGTTTCTTCATGGCTGGCATGGCGCGCAGCCGTAGTTGCGGCCACTGACGCGGGACGATCCGGCCGATTTTTCCTGCGGCGCGATTCAACCGAGATCATCGAGGTACTTTTCCGCATCCAGTGCCGCCATGCAGCCGGAGCCCGCGCTGGTCACCGCCTGGCGATAGACGTGGTCCTGCACATCGCCCGCCGCAAATACGCCGGGCACGCTGGTGGCGGTGACATTGCCCTCATTGCCGCCGCGGGTAAGGATGTAGCCCCCTTTCATTTCGAGCTGGCCGGCGAAGATCTGCGTGTTGGGCGAGTGGCCGATGGCGATGAAAAGTCCGTGCACATTGAGATCCTCGGTGCCGCCGCTGTTGACGTCCTTGATGCGTATTCCGGTGACGCCGGTTTTGTCGCCTAGCACTTCGTCGAGTACGCTGTTCCACTTGATGCTGACCTTGCCCTCATTGGCCTTGGCGAGGATTTTGTCGATCATGATCTTTTCAGCGCGGAACTTGTCGCGGCGATGGATTACGGTTACATGGCGCGCGATATTGGCGAGATAGAGCGCCTCTTCGACCGCGGTGTTGCCGCCACCGACGACTGCGACGTCCTGGTTCTTGTAGAAAAAACCATCGCAGGTGGCGCAGGCGGACACGCCTTTTCCCATGAACCGCGTTTCCGATTCCATGCCCAGGTAGCGCGCCGAGGCGCCAGTGGCGATGATCAGCGCGTCGCAGGTATAGCTGCCGTTGTCGCCGGAGAGCGCGATCGGTTTTTTTTGCAATTCCGCGGTATGAATCTGGTCATACACGATTTCGGTCTCGAAACGCTCCGCATGCTTTTGGAACCGTTCCATGAGCGCGGGTCCCTGCACGCCGGCGAAATCGGCCGGCCAATTGTCGACATCAGTGGTGGTCGTGAGTTGGCCTCCCGGGGCGAGGCCGGTGAGCAGCACGGGTTTCAGATTGGCGCGCGCGGCATACACGGCCGCTGTATAACCGGCAGGGCCGGAGCCGAGAACGAGTAGGCGAGAGTGCTTGTTCATGTTTATCTTGTTAAAGTTGGATATAATGAAAATGCGAAGGAAAATTAAGCCAATAAGGCAAATTATACCGTTCCGGGGCAGGTGTACCTGAGACAAGAACACCGGCTGGATTGGATGCTGTTTTCCGGCAATTGTTCCTTCGCGCCGCGGAATGCTATGAATGCAGCTGGTTTGGACCGTGAACTGGATGCAGAACCCAACAAAGGCGCCGGCAGCTTGAGGAATTGTCTAGTAGGCGCATTCGCAATTGCGCCGTTCTTGTCCCTGGGCGCGCTACTTGCCCATGCGCAGGCATCAGCGCCCGCAGCGACGGCGCTCGTCGCGGATCTTGCGGCGGACGCGAGGGATTTCAGAGTGCGCGGCGCGGATTTGTACACCGCCGACGGACTGCGGCTCATCCTCGCGCAGGCTGCGCCAGCGGCCGCACCCGCCCAGCCCGCTCCCGCGCAAGCGGCTGCGGCTCCCCCACCCGAACCGCGCTTCAATATCGACCGGTTCACCGTTCGCGGCGCCACGCTGATTACCGCCGAGAGCCTGCGACTGATCCTCGCACCCTATATCGGCAAGAGCAGGAACTTCGGGGACGTGCAAAAAGCCCTGGAAGCACTGGAAAAAAGCTATACCAGCAAAGGCTATAGCGCGGTGCAGGTGATTCTGCCCGAGCAGCAGATAGAGGATGGTGAAGTCGAATTCGACATCGTCGAAGCCAAGATCGGCAAAATCGTCGTCGAAGGCAATAACTATTTCAACGAGGCGAATGTTCGCGCGAGCATGCCGCGCCTGCAGGAAGGGCAGCCGCCGAACATTTTCGAAATTTCCGATAACCTGCGTGTCGCCAACGAGAATCCCGCCAAGCAGACTACCGTGTTGTTGCGCAGCGGCGTCGAGGAGGGCCAGGTCGACGCCGTGCTGCGCGTCGCCGACGAGCGTCCCAACAAGATCAGCCTGACCCTGGACAATACCGGTACCCAGCAGACTGGTCTGTTTCGCGTTGGCCTGGGTTACCAGCACGCCAATATGTGGAACCGTGACCACGTGTTGAACATGCAGTATGTGAGCGCACCCCACGACGACGTTACCACCCCCCGCATCGTCTTGCACCCGAACAAGAATGTATTCATTCTGGGTCTGCAATATCGCATACCCTTGTACAAAGAAGGCGATTCGCTGGAATTTTCAGCCGGCCACTCCACCGTCAATTCCGGTGTGGTGGCGAACCTGTTCAATATCAGCGGCAGCGGCAGCATTTTCGGCGCACGCTACAATCAAAACCTGCAGAAGATCGGAGACCTGGAGCACAAGCTCAGCTACAGCTGGGACTGGCGCGCCTATCGCAGCGTGGTGACCCAGATTGACGTGGCCGGCTTCGGCCTGGTGCCGGACGTGACCGTGCATCCGATCGGCCTGACCTACGCCGGCGTATACCGGAAAAGCGAGAGTGAAAGCAATTTCTTTGTTTCGGCGAGCCAAAATCTGCCCGGAGGCAACGACGGTGGCACCGGGGCGTTTCTGGGCGACGCGCTAAACACCATTCCGGCGCGCCCGCCGGCGCGCGCGGGTGCGAATCCGCGCTATTTCGTCACCCGCTGGGGCTTCAACCACAATCGCGCGCTGCCGCGCGACTGGCAGTTTCGCTGGGGCATGAGCGGACAAATGACGCGCGACATGCTGGTTTCAGGCGAACAGTTCGGCGTCGGGGGAGGCGACTCGGTGCGCGGCTTCCTGGAACGCGAAGTCATCAACGACAACGGCTATCGCGGCACGCTCGAGGTCTATACCCCGGACTTCGGCGGCGTCGTTCCGCTCGCCGGCGTCAGGATGCGCGCCCTGGCGTTCTATGACTGGGGTGCCGTGAAACGCAATCGCCCGGACGTGCTCGAAGTGCATCGGCAGCACATCGGCAGCGCCGGATTTGGACTGCGGGTCTCGCGCGGCACCAACATCAGCCTAAGGCTGGATGCTGCGACCGTGATGGACGCCGGCGGTTTGCAAAACGTTGGCGACGTGCGCATGCACATGAGCCTCGCCTACATCTTTTAGGCTGAGCGCCGGCGCGCCTCTGGCCCAGGCGCGACCAGGATCGCTTCTGCGCGGCCTGCCCCAAAAGCCATAATCCGGTTTCGGACCCGATATGCCGGCCCGGTCCCGCACAATTCTGAATTAGTGTGAAATAGTTCCTGTTTTATCTGGCCAGGACCAACTAGTCTGGAAGCGCAAAAAACGGAAACGGACCGCATACCGGCCAAATGCTGGGTCGCAAGCAAATTAGATAGTCCTGACAAGCACATAGCACTGATTGTGCTACCATGAATAGTACGGTGAAAAGGAAGTCTTTTCGCCGCCTTGTTATTTGGTTTTTTTGCTTGCAATTGCTGCCGGCCTGGCGTCGAATTTACGAGAAGCTTGGCGGTCATGGTCTGAAGGGTGTTTATCTGTGAACGCAGAGCGTGCGCTGATCTCGTTGCTCCGACGCAAAGCCCTGGCTGTTGCGGTTGCCTTCTGTTTTGCCGCGCCTGCGTACGCCAACCCGACCAACCCGACGCTGATCAGCGGGGCAGCGACGTTCGCGGTCAGCGGCAAGAGCCTCAACGTCACCAATACCCCAGGCGCCGTCATCAACTGGCAGGGCTTCTCGGTCAGTGCCGAGGAAGTCACGCGCTTTATCCAGCAAAACGCGCAAAGCGCGGTGCTCAATCGTGTCACCGGCCAGGAGGCATCGGCGATACTGGGCCAACTGCTGTCGAACGGCCGCGTTTATCTGATCAATCCGAACGGCATCACCATAGGCGCCGGCGCGCGTGTCGATACCGCCGGCTTCGTCGCCTCCAGCCTCAAGCTCAGTGACGGCGACGCGCTCGCCGGCAAATTCAAGCTGCAGGATGCCGGCGGTTCGGGCAAGGTCATCAACAACGGCACCATCACTACCACGACCGGCGGCTTCGTCTATCTTGTCGCGCCCGACGTCGAGAACAACGGCGTCATCACCAGCCCGAAGGGCGAAATCATCCTCGCCGCCGGCAAGAGCGTGGAACTGGTCGATTCACAAAAACCCGAGCTGCGCGTGGAACTCACCGCGCCCGAGAACACCGCCGTCAACGTCGGCAAGCTGATCGCCGAGGCCGGCAGCATCGGCATTTTCGCCGGCG